>JANWHX010000016.1 GCA_025450235.1 Chitinophagaceae bacterium
AAAAAAAATAATGAATTGGTTGGAAGCGCAGGCATTAAAGGAAAACCCATTAATGGAACTATAGAAATTGCATACGGTACAATGGAAAAGCATAGAAGCGGGGGAATAGGAACGGCAATTTGCAAACTCCTGGTTGATCTTGCTTTGAAAACTGACCCTGCCGTTAATGTTACGGCAAGAACGCTGCCTGAGGAAAATTTTTCAACGAGAATATTAAGGAAAAACAACTTTAACCTTATCGGGACAGTTAATGATCCTGAAGATGGCGAAGTCTGGGAATGGCTGTTCAAACCAAATGAACCAATGATGACGTTCAAACCGGCACAACTTACAACCTGATTGCATCAACTCCCACTCCCAGCAATTTCATGGCGATCTTATCAAGGTCTTCTTTGCTTCCTTTCAAATGAATGGTCCGGTGCAAATGATGAATCGTTTCACCCGGCTTTAATGCAGCCGCCGGTGATGAACTCTCGATTTCATAGAACTTTCCCATCTGTTTACCGTCTATGGGACCATCATTATATGAGTTCACGGCATCACCTGCAAATGGTTTATCCTGTAATTGCCATAATGAGTTTACATAGTCGGTCACTCCTTCCGGCAAGCTGAATTGTGCGATCGTCAGCACATTGTTGACGGCATCATAGCTACCAACGACCGGCAATGCCCGGGAAGGAGACAAACCGATTTTACTGCGGTGACTGGCGTCTGCCTTAAATAAAATTAAATCGTTATTCACCTTCAGGCGGTCAGCAGGCACTTTTCCAAAATAATCGTCGGTCACTATTTTGCCCAGCTTAGTCGAATCACCTTGTTTGTATGGGACAGCCACCGTCGTTTGAGATGAAGCGTTCATCATACTCAGGATCCAAATCGAAAGCATGCCAGTTCTTTTATCCCATGATTTCATCCCTTTGTTTGTAATGCTATTATCAGATTCAAACGCTATCGTCTTTACTCCCGCAGGAACTAAAATACCCAGCACTTTATCAATGGAGTTCTTGTTTAAAAGTTTTATGGTCCGGTGTACGGTCAGATCAAAGGCATTCCCGGAATAATTCTCCAGGTGCATTTCCTTTTCAAACCTGGCTTCTGACTTTGTTGCAGAAACCAAGGTGAAGGGTTCGGTGTCAAATTCTTTAGGGACAAACCAGTTTTCAAATTTGAACTCTACTCCTTTTTTAAAGTAAACCGAGAACTGCCCTCCTTCGGGCCCCAGCCAGAAGCGCTCCTCACCACCGAATGCATTAATATGTTCTGTTGGTTTACCTGATTCTATTAATTCATGATTAACCCATCCAAAGCTCAAACCATTTTTTCCTTCTGCTGTGCTGGTCATGACTCTGCCCTGGTACGCCGGGGCAATGATCACCTGAGCCCCAGCGCTGTCTTCACCCAGCAGCACAAGATCTTTATGATGTTTTTGCAGGAACTCAAGATCGAATCCGAAACTTCCTTTAGGATATTGTTGTTTGGAAGTATCTGTCGGAGCTGCAGGCGAATCTGCGTCCCCGTTATTGCAAGAAATAAAAGCCGTCATAAAACCGATGATTAAGAGTTTATTCATGTGATCCGTATTATCGGTTACAAAATAACGATAATAACCTACCAGCTCCAAAGGAGTCGATAATGGCTCATTTTGCCGGTCCGAAGGACTCCTTTGGAGGAAGGCGGTCCGATGGACTCCAATGGAGGAAGACGAAAAGAAAAAGTGATTTGGAAATCAAAACTTACCGCCTTACCGTCTTACCGGCTATTTTCAAACTGAGATATTACTGAGGAGTCATGGACCCGCTGGCAGTAAACAAGTTTTTTCCGCCTTAATTTGAGTATGAATCAGAAAAGCGCGTTGAGAGTACCCTGGATTATCCTGGACTCCTTAGAAATGCCGTAAGTGAAAGTAACCGACATTTTATTGAATGGAGCAAACAAGACTCCCGCTCCATAAGCAGTATGAATTGTATTGGAGGTTTCGCCTGGAATCCAAACTCTTCCATCGTCAAAAAATACAAGCAGGCCCATTTTTGCATTCAACAGGTGCGTCCTTAGATTGGTAATGAAACGAAGCTCATTATTATTATAAAACGATGATTGGCCCCAGAACCGGTTCAACCTGAATCCCCGTAAATTATCAAATCCGCCGATCACTGCATGTTCGTAGAATCTTGCGCTGTTCAGTACTTCTGGCTTGCAAACCACCGTGGCAGCACCCGCCTTTATAGCAAGGGAGAATTTATTGCCAACCGGGACAAATACTTTACCGACTCCAAAATACTTTTGAAAGAACTCTTTCTGGATCGTATTCTTAAAGTAAAAGGCATTTCCTGAAAACGCAATGCCCTTGGTTGGCACAATGGCATCATTGACGTCTATAAAAGTATATGTAATTTTTCCACCCACATAGTTATTTGCCTTAAATACATCCTCATCTACATGGGAAAAAACCTCTGTTATATATCTTCCCTGATCGGCTTTGATTTTGACGCTTTGAAAAAACCCGGAAACATAAATGCTACTCTTGCCGAATTGCCGGTTAATACCTGCACTCCCAAGCCATTCAACAGATCGTATCCGGAAATAATTTCTTTCGTGGTCGTTTAAGACGGTTTCATTTCCCACTCCAAAAAAATTCGCCCATCTTATGGCGTCATAGTTACCCAGCAATGAAATATTCCATTTGCCTATTACATTTGGAAATAAGGCAGCGTAGGTTGCACTTAAAGCGTTTTGAGAAATAGAATAATTAAGACCTATTAATTGTTTTGTAGCGAAAGGACTTCTGCGCCATTTATATTTCGTGAAGCCATAGCCGAGACCGACATAAAACCGGTCCTCGTCATTGTAAGCAGCCGCGGGAACAAATCCCTTTTTATTCCATTCGTGACCGTAATAGTCATACCTGTGAATTGAGCTATCGGAAGAAAGATGGAGTTTTGCCCGACTGGTTTGAAACACATTATTATGGTCATCGTAAATGCATATCCTGTTATTTGAATGTTGAATTACTTCATCTTTATCAGGACCCCCTATGATACTTACCCGGATGGTGCTTGTATTTCCATCCATTGTGTATTTATCTTCACCCGCAATGCCATATATTCTGATTGTTCTTGTTTCCGCGGGTTTGAACATTCTTGAATAAAAGGCATGATCGTTTTTCTTCCCGTCACTTCCGACCGTAAATATCTTTACCGAAATGTCACCGTCTCCGGTAGTTTCTATTTCAAAGTATTCCCTTTTTTTACTTCCGGTTATTTCCACTTCTTTAGCGAGGAACAGGTAATACTCGGTAGCATATTTCACGAGGCGATCACGCCTTGATTTTAGTTTGGCTATGTCTTCTTCCCCGGAGGCCGCAACTATTCCCGGAGGCATTTGCCCGATTGATTGTTCGATTACGTTATCCGTCAGCGATTGCTGAAGACTCCTGGCGGCATTCAGCCAATCTTCAAGAGTCATCTCATTGGTGAAGAACGGGTCGATATTTCGTTCCTCATAATTGAGTGCTGATATGTTCTTGCTGTCATAGTCAAAGTTCTGCATCCAACCGTTGCCGATGGCGGACAACATGAAATCAATAAGGAGTCCGTCATGTGTAAATAGAACCTGGTCACGGTCACGCGGTATCGGTTTATAAACTGATTTGTCCCCGGTTTTTACTGCCCCCCATTTCCATTGGTCCTCGTGCCTGTCCCAGTCCGCAAGCATCATGTCAAATAACCTGGCCGTAACAAAAGCATGTTGATCGGCTTTAATGTTGTTGTTGCTTTTCAATGAATCGACTAATTCATCGGTCCCAATGAAATCTTTGAAATTGCCCAGGTTATCAGCCTCGCTCCAATCGCCACTGAGTCTCTGCTCAAACATGTAAAGATCGTTGCCGAACTTTTCATTTAATGAATCAAGAGCAGCTTGTTTGGGTAAATAAACCAGTTTCGGATTTGTATGATAAATACCTGCATGTTGTTCCATGACCGGCAAGGCATAGGCACCATACGGATGAGACATGGAAACACCGTCTTGTGTATGATCTTCAACAAATGTTTTCTTGAATTCTTTTGGAACGACATCATCCCTTGATTTATTAATTGACCGCAGCGTATATTCCCGTTCTTTTCCATCATTGACTCTTACCCTTAATACTTTGGTTTCATTACCTCCTTCCGACTCTGAAATTCTGATTTCACCCGGAAGACTATTCAACCATAAAAATGGAACGGAAACGGGTATGGTCCATTCTACTCGGCGGTTACGTCCCCAGAGTTTTTGATAGGAATTTGATTTTTTGTATTCAGGTCCCGCAGCGATTATTTTATAGGCAGATGTATCAGGGCCAGCGGATTGAGTAAGCCCTTTATTTAGCAATACAATCAACGATAAGAATAAATAAAATCGTCTTAAAAGCCACATTAGCAACACATATTACAAAGGCAATGCCAAGACGGCAGAGTTTTTTTGTTACAGTTTGTCACAGAGGTTCGGCGCAGCGATATCCAGCAGGTGTTTACAAAGATGGCAGTTTTGTGGATGCTAAGTATAATACGTGTCAGAAATTCCCCCTCTTTTGAGTGCTAATTATTGTACATCCTGGCTTTTATTGTAATACCGTTTAAAGTATTTTGATCCATCAAGTTATATGGACAGAATTTCCGGGATAATAATTGGAGTTTTCGTTTTGGGATTGGTCATACTGGTGATACCGGATGATGCGAGCCCTGTATTCACATTTAATAAAACCCATGGTCCATCACTACCCGATCTTGCAGGATTATTTCTCATGCTTGGAAGCTGGTTTCTATGTCTTATTATGATAGCCAGGCAATGGAAACCGATAGAGAAACGATTGGGCAAAGGCAATGCGTACTTAGGTATGGGTTTATATCTTCTATTTATTGCAGGCATTGCAACAGCCCTGCTATTTTCCTTTGAATGGATGTTATGGGTTTGTATTGCTTTCGCTTCAACTATCAATATTGGGTTTATCATTTTTGCATGGCAGGCAAAAGACACAAAGGCTGATTGATCTTATTTGCGTTTATAGGTTATGGAGATCAAACCAGAAGAGTAGGTCTTCACTTCCTTGACCTTCCAATCAATTCTTTTTTCAATATTGGGAAAAAAGGGCTTTCCGCTTCCCAGCAACACGGGACAAATAGCGAGCAACAGCTCATCCACCAGATCCATGTTCAATAAAGAACAAGCTAACTCCGCACCACCAAAAATGACGATCTGGCCGCCCGCCTGACTCTTTAATTTTTTTACTTGTTTTTTTACATCACCACTGATGAGAATGTATCCATCCTCCACTTCTTTAATTGTATTGGAGAAAACATAGTGCTTCATGTGTGCAAAAGGGTTAGCCTGTTTTCCTTTCGAACTTTTCTTCATAGCCATAGCCATTTCATACGTTTTGCGGCCATGGAACATAGCGTCGGTCTCTTTCCATTGTTTAGCCAGTTCTTTGTATTGTTCATTGTCCAGTATGATCCAGTCGATTTCACCGTTTGGACCCTCGATATAACCATCAATGCTGGTGGCAAAGCCGGCAATGAGTTTACGCATGGTAAAAGTTTTGAACAATAAAGGTAAAATATCATCAAAATATGCAGTTCACGAAAGTTCGGGGATAATTCATTCGGAGAGATCAAAATCTTGTTAGCTTTAAAGTGATGTTGGAACCACCCTTCCTATCGTCAGGGCAGGCTCCGGGACAGAGAGCACAATAGATGAACACATAGATCAAAGTGTATCCTCTGTTTCTAAACGCTTCCCGACCCGCCCGTTCGGGTCTTCGTGAGTGGTTCAAATAAAACGGTTGTCGCTTTATTCGGGTAGTCACTAGCTTTAATTAACATACAAATTCAATTATGACCATCAAACAAGCAAACCTGACAGTC
The DNA here is from genome assembly GCA_025450235.1 of Chitinophagaceae bacterium. Taxonomy (GTDB): domain Bacteria; phylum Bacteroidota; class Bacteroidia; order Chitinophagales; family Chitinophagaceae; genus VBAT01. The sequence goes on from JANWHX010000016.1 coordinate 5,901, forward strand.
AACATAAAAGATATGGATCAGTCCATTTCTTTTTACCAATCAATTGGATTAACTGTAAAAAACCGCTGGGGAAATTATTATGCCCAACTGACCGCACCAGGAATTGATATCGGCCTGCATCCGGCCGGCAACGGCAGCCTCAGCGGAAATTCGGGCAATGTTTCGATAGGGTTTACCACAGATAATTTTGATGAAACGAAATCTGCATTGGAACAATTATCAATCCCGGTAACAGAAAGAAGTGAAGAAGGAGGGCAATTCCTGCATTTTAATGATCCGGATGGAACCGCATTATATTTTATTAAACCAAAATGGTAAGCGGGTTTTCTCCTCAGCATAATTCCGCTTTGGGCTTTATCCTCCCTGTCAAAAGTATAAGCACTCAGAAATGAAAAGAATAAATAACGAATGTCTCATATAAAATTCCCCTTTAACATTACTTTGTCGATCAAATTAGTTCCAAATGAATAAGGGAGATAAGCCAGAGAGGGAATAGGTTTTGTAAAAATAAAATTTGCTTTCTTCCCAATGGTAATGCTACCCACTTCATTGTGAAGTTCCATCGCGTACGCGCCATTGATCGTGGCAGCGTTAATGGCTTCTTCAGGAAGCATCTTCATCTGGATGCAACTCATCGCAATTACAAAGTTCATATTACCTGATGGCGAAGATCCGGGGTTATAATCAGATGCTATTGCAATGGTGCAGCCGGCATCAATCATTTTTCTTGCAGGTTGAACCGGCATCCGTAAAAAGAAAGCCGCTGTTGGCAATAGTGTTCCGATCACAGGACTCTTAGCAAGGATATCGACATCTTCATCAGTCATTATTTCAAGGTGATCCAGAGAAATAGCATCCAACTTTATTCCCGTTGCAATCCCGCCGATACTGTTTAGCTGGTTAACGTGTAATTTTGGTTTCAAACCATAATGCCGTCCTGCCTGGCAGATCTTCTCTGTTTCTTCCGTAGAAAAAAAACCGGTTTCACAAAACACATCGATGTAATCGGCCAATTTCTCCTGTGCGATCACAGGGAGCATTTCATTAATGATGAGATCAATATATCCCTGGTGATTGTCTTTATATTCAACCGGGTATGTATGGGCACCCAGGAATGTCGCTTTTACAGATACCAGTGATTTTTCTTTTAGACGCTTAATTACCCGCAGCATTTTTAATTCACCCTCGGTTGATAATCCATAACCGCTTTTTATTTCGATGGCGCCGGTACCCTGCTTACTTATTTCATCGAGTCGATCACATGCAAGATTGAAGAGTTCGTTTTCCGGGGTCGCATTCAACCTTTTTGCCGAATTAAGAATGCCTCCTCCCCTTGCGGCAATCTCGGCATAACTCAATCCTTTTATCTTATCAATGAATTCTTCTTCGCGACTGTCCGCGAAAACAATATGCGTGTGGGAGTCGCACCACGCAGGAAGAACGGTTTGACCTATTGCTTCAACCTGCCAGCTAAAATCCGAATTGCGGTAAACAAAATCGTCCATCTTACCATATGCTGCGATCAGTCCGTCCTGTACGATCAGGAAAGCATCTTTAATAGTTGTCAATTTTGCCAGTTGCTTTCCGCGCAAAAGGAAATTGTCTTCCCTGATCCCTGCCAGCAACTTTATATTTTTGATAAGTATGGAACTCATGCAATAAGTAAAATTAGGGAATGTGGTAAAGAAAGCTCACTTGTAATTTTCCATCAATTCATCCAGTCCTCTCTGGTAGTCATATTGCAGGTCTTCATGTAAGTTTGATAACACGGTCCTGATCTTTTTTATTTGTGAATGGTATAGATTATGAATGATCGCATTTCTCCTGATGGGTATACCCGACTCCTTTAATTGCTTGCAAAAATAAATACGTAATTCAACTTCCGTTGACTTTGATCCGCTATAGCGGCAGAATTTATTAATGATCCGGACGATCTTTCTTAAACTCTTTTTTGCAAAATATAAATGAGAAACGTTGATCTCAGAAAAATGGTCATCAATTTCTTTTTTGATGCCGTTGACATACCCGGGTTCGTTGTGTGCTTCAAACAAAAGATATGTCAGCAGTTCCTTATTTTCTTTCTTGAACCGGGCAAGTCTTAAACACAATTCAACCAGCTGGGCCGTTTTAAGCGTTGATAATTCCTGTTTTATTTCGTGAATAGTCGCGGATTTCATAATGGTGAAGATATTTTATATTGAATTTAGTGCGCGTGTTCATGCAAATAATTACTAACTTAGTATTCAACCCTTCCCTTCGGATGCTCCGCAAATATTTTTACATTTCGTTCGCCAAAACTTTCATAAAAGCCAATCTGAACACTACGACTCCGGGTATCGCCAGGGGCAAAATGCTGCTTATTAAATATAAATTGTTCTTGTTCACATTTTTTACTTACCTCAGTATTATTTCCTGTGGTCACGCGCCGAATGAGCCGATAGGTCCCTCCCCCGCCAACGAGAAAGTTTCCAATTCAGTAAACCCAGAGGTATGTGCTACGGTGAATGACCCCAATGGAGGAACTTTACGTATAAAGTATTTCGGACGGGTAAGGACAGCCGGAAATTCTGACAAGTTTACTATTATTCTTCTCCCCGATACGCAATACAATACCCAGGAACCGCAAGGTAATCATGGTTCGAATATCGAAATGTTCAAGGCACAAACCGCATGGATCGCAAACAACCGGGCAGCCATGAATATTGTTTATGTGGGACATCTTGGAGATTGTGTGCAAAACGGCGACAATCCCCCCGGGGGAAACAAGGAAATTGAATGGCAAAGGGCGCAGACCGCTATCGCTGCAATAGAAGATCCGGCATTAACAGGTCTAGCCGAGGGAATTCCTTACGGTATTTCTGTGGGTAATCACGATCAAACGCCGAACGGCTCAGCAACCGGCACTACGACCTATTATAATCAGTACTTCGGAAGCAGTCATTTTTACGGGCGAACTTACTACGGAGGTCATTATGGATCAGATAATGACAACCATTATCAGCTCCTTAGCGCCAGTGGTGTTGACTTTTTGGTGATTTCACTGGAATATGATCAGTCCGCTGGTTTTATTGAAAAGGGCATCCTGGATTGGGCGGAAGGCCTTGTTCGGAGATACAATAACCGGAAAGTAATTGTGATGACTCATTATGGCATAAATGAAGACATGACGTTCAGCCGGCAGGGATACTCGATTTACAGCCGCTTGAAACTGTATCCAAATTTTGGTCTGTTTTTATGTGGCCACAGGCACACCATCGATGGAGAAGCAAGAAGAATGGATGTTTACGACGGGAACACTGTTCACACAATACTGTCCGATTACCAGGGTCGTGCAGGTGGTGGCAATGGACTATTGCGCATTCTGGAATTTGACCCGCTGCAAAGTAAGGTTTCTGTCAAAACCTATTCTCCGTACCTGAATTCCTTCGAAACAGATGCAGACAGCCAGTTTGATCTGTCATTTAACATGTTGCCCTTTCTTGGGCAAGTCAATAATGTGGCTTCAGGGTCCACGCCATGTTTTACCTGGAACAATCTCTCATACAACACCGATTACGAATGGAACATGGAATTGTATGACGGGCAGGATGTGACGATTGGACCCGTATGGAGATTTACAACACAGGCAGCCGCTTCTGGACCAGCCACACTCTTAAAATAGTTGTGGCGAATAAATAATATGCTTTTCATTCAGGACATTCAACCCCTACGGGGTTGTTGGTACCTTCATTCGTTTACCGTGAGTTTTACTCACGGTTATTCATATTAAAGTCCTTCGGACTTTTCTTCGAATAACAGGTATTGTGAGCAAATGCGCATTTTTTTAAAAGGTATCAGTAAGTTAGAAAACATCAAGTAGACGTAAGGAAAGCACGAAATGCGTCGCGGTCGCTACTATTTTACTGCAAAGCATCGTTGAGTTCTAAAAGCCCGAAGGGCTTTAATGTGAGTAACCCCTGATGCAATCAGGGGACCAGTGCGGCAAAACCAGGATCAACCCCGAAGGGGTTGAAGAACTCGTAACACCAAACTATTGAGAAATATCTATTATGAAGACTCGAAACATTCAACCCTTCGGAGTTGCTCGCTCCTTCATACCGTTACTGAGAGTTTTACTCACGGTTAAAGATATTCCTCCTTCGTTTATACCATTTCCCCGGGAGTTTCGTTAATGATCCGGGCCACCCCATCACAATGAAGTACATACTCCTAGCATTTCTCCTTATTAATACGGGCAAATTGAAGGCTCAGATAATTGATTCATTAAATACTGCAAAGAATTGTGCCTATATGAAACCTGAAGAGCGGGAAATGATCTATGAATTAAACCGGCTCAGAAGTAGTCCAAAATCCTATCTCCCATATATCGAGCCTTTGCTGAAAACTGCGAAAAACATTTTAAAAAACTTTGGCAAAGGTTCCAGGACTTATAGTCTTACTTATACGACCTCTACGAAAAATGGTCAGGAAACAAAGAAGATAGATACAAACTGGCACTATAGTAACATAGAGGAAGTAAATGCTCTTTCGACGCTAGTAAATGACCTCAGGAAAATAAAAAGGCTTTCCGTACTTCAACCCGACAGCGGAGTTTATAATGCAGCGCAGAAACATGCTAAGGACCAGGATGCACATGAATGGGGTTTAATGCACACTGGAACTGATGGATCATCGCCCTGGGATAGGATAACCCGCTTCTCTCCTTCTATGTCTTTTGGAAATGAAAATATTGCCGGCCGGAGCGGTATGGAAGTAACTGCCCGTGCTTTTATTATCCAGCTTTTAATTGATTCCGGGATCCCTGGTTATGGTCACCGCTACAATATTTTGGATCCCCAGTGGACACATGCAGGCTGTGTGATGACAAAATCTAAAGGAATGGACTGGTGTATTCAAAACTTCGGAGCAAAGAAAAAATAAATAAACTTCTCTAGTTAAATTGTCCCAATGGCAGGCCTCTTAATGCCAGTATTAAAATTGTTGTTACCAATAAAAAGTAGACAGCGCTGAAAAGAATCAATGTTGATGATTTTCTAAAGAGGTAATTGCCGGCGAGTGGCAGTATCTGAAGTGAATGTATTCCCAGGAAATGAGCAATTCGAAGATCACCGTGTTCAGTGCTCCAGTTGATCAATGGGAGACCCGCACCGCCATCGGGTCCGCCAACAGTATGAGACATCCGGGAAAGCATAAACCCGGCTTCCAAAGAAAAAATAATAAAGAATAGTAAGCCGAGTCTGATCCCCCACAGGTATGCCGGCTGAATTGAAAATTTTTGTTGCCTGAAAAATAACACTTCGGCGTAGATAGCTGTGAAAGTAAATATAAGGATAGCAATACCCATCGTGCTAAAGACCATACCATTGAAACTGTCAGTCACATTAAAGTGAGACGAGACCCCGCGGGCAGATTGCATCGTGATAAGAAAATTTTCAATGAACATGGTAATGATAATTAGCCATGAAATCCTTCTCACTCTTCTCTTATTATCGAGATAACTTAAGATCCATCCCATTGACCAAACCATGATCCAGACTGATAGGAAGAATTTTATCGGTTTGATCCACCGGTTGATTCCAAGTACCTGTTGAGAATCGAATTGCATCAGCACAAGACAAACCAGCCCCAGCACAAGATTGTACCAGCCAAACCAATAGAGTGATTTATTTCTTTTCCGGAGTTCTTCTAAAAAAGATCTCATAAAAACTAATTGTCCAGAGCTCCATACGTCAATGCCCTGAATTTTTCAACTATTTCTCCATGTGTGGTGCGTTGTAACTGCCGGTAAAGCAGCATCACTATTTTTTCTTTTGGATCAACCCAGTATGACGTCGCATAAGCTCCACCCCAGCTAAAGGTTCCTGGCTGGGCCGGCACGTTGCCGTTTTTCTCCGAAACAATTTGGAAGCCCAATCCAAATTTATCATCACTGCGAAATTCAGCCTCACCGATTTGGTTCATGGTCATCATCCGTACCGCATTGCGGCTAAGTATCCGTTTACCATTGTATTCACCCCCGTTTAATAACATTTGAAGGAAAATGGCATAATCATAAATAGTGGACGAAAGGCCGGCACCACCAGAATAAAACTTTTTTTCCAATAAAGGATATTCAGGTCCGACGGGTCCATTCAACAAACCACCTTTTGATTTGATGAGTTTCCCGGTTGAATCTTCCGTGTAAATTTTGACGAGGCGACTTGCTTTTCCTTTAGGAATTGTAAAATAAGTATCCTTCATTCCCAGGGGTTCAAAAATGCGTGTTCGGAAAAAATCATTCAATGTCATCCCTGAAATGACTTCAACAAGACACCCGAGTAAGTCGGTATTTAAACCATAGGTCCATTTTTGTCCCGGTTGATGCATCAGGGGTAACGTGCCCAATCTTGTCATAGCCTCCAGCAAGGTTTCATCAGTGCCTCCGATGCCGGCAGTCAGTTTATTCTTCGCATAAATCGCATTGGACTCCCTTGAACCGATCATAGCATATCCAATACCTGATGTATGGGTTAAAAGGTCTTTTATGGATACTTCACGGTTTGAAGCAACGGTCGTGTAACTTGTATCTGCGATATTAAATTTATCCAGGACCTTTTGGTTTTTGTAAGAAGGAATATATTTTGAAACCGGGTCATTTAATAATAGTCTTCCCTCCTCAAACAATATCATGATCGCCACACTTGTGATCGCCTTTGTTTGCGAAGCGATCCGGAAAATGCCATCTTTTTGCAGGCGCGATTTGATATCAAGATCGTTATAGCCGGTTGCTTTATAATAAACGATCTTTCCATTTCGTGCGATCAATGCTTCTCCCCCCTGCATCCATCCCTTTTGGACCCATTCATTCAACAAATTGTCGAT
>JANWHX010000017.1 GCA_025450235.1 Chitinophagaceae bacterium
ATCCCGGCAAAATCATTGCAGGTTTTCACTGACATGCCGGCAAAACTTACAAAGGATGCTACCTACCAGGAAGCTGCAAAAAAATATATGGATGCAGTCTATAACAATCCACCATTTACCCGGATGGAAAACATACTACTTTATGCTTTCGCTGATGCCCCATTATTGAATCTGCCCAAACTCAACTCTCCCAAAGCAGACAGAATTTATGAATTCCGCAGTTACGAAAGCCCCACCGAAAAATTATTCCGTAATAAAGTACAGATGTTTAATGAAGGCGGTGAAGTAGTTTTATTCAAACGCTTAAATTTTAATGCGGTCTTTTATGCCGAAGTCATCGCAGGGGGTAGTATGCCTAACCTTATTTATATGACAAGCTTTGAAAACATGGCCGACCGGGACCTGCATTGGAAAACATTCGTTGCTGACCCTGAATGGAAAAAACTATCATCGGATCCCATTTATCAGCACAATGTCTCTAAATCAGATATCATTTTAATGAAGGCTGCCAGTTATTCTGATTATTAGAATCGCGCAAAAGTTATTTACCTAAAAATCCGTTCACATTAGTGTTTTACCTATTGTTGCCTAATGTGTCTACCGTGCCTGTGTTGCTGCTTCGGCCTTGCTTCGCCGTAGCTACGCGAAGGCACAGCAGGCAGGTGTGGTTCCATTAATAAATCCTCCACCCGGATCCAACCTTAGTTTATTAACCTGAACACTTTCCATTTTTGCGTCCCCGGAACGACAAGGGGAGCCATTGCATCTGAATATTGTTTGAATTGTGGTTGGCCCATTTCCGCAAGCGCCGCAGTGAAGTCTTCGAGCTGTTCAAACTCATATTCATCAATAATCAAAGAAGGGGATTCTCCGATATGACCGACATACACTTTGTTCTTTGACTTCTTAAAGCGAGATGATCTGAATTTTTCAGCTCCCCATTCTTTCATAATGTCTAATGCCTGTTTCTGTTTTCCAAAAACTATTTCCAGGCTCCATTGACAGATATACATAATGTACTTGTTTGACAATACAGGAAAATGCCTATTGAGGGTATTGCACCAGTGTGTTCAATTCAATCAGTAAGTACAAAAATCGCGGTTTTTCCGCAAAGGATAAAGTCGTAAACTACCGTGAAAAATTGAGTACTTATTGGATTGTCCGGATATAAAAAATAGAGTTGCTTTGTATTGTATTATACTCTCATTATGGAACTCTTAATGTACATAGGGAATGACCTGATCGAATCTGTAAGGCTGGATGATGAAAGAATCTCGAAACCCGGCTATGTAGGCAGTTTTAAGCGATGCCTCAAGGTGAAGTACCGCGAATTGATCCTGCAGTTTCCTGATCCGCCGGAATTTTTAGTAGCTGAGCCTGCTCCTAAAACCGTCCAAAAAAGAGCTGGTTAGATCACTTCAACACTCCTTTCTACAAATGCGGTAAGATCAGCACCTTTCAACATCCCCTGGGCTAATAATGCCAGGTCAAATGCCTGTTTGGCCATCCCTGTTTGTTGTTCTTCCCCTGCCTGCAGGATCTTGGTAATGACTTTATGATTGGCATTGACAGCAACTTTATAAGTATCGGGCATGGAACCATAAAAGTTCATTCCTCCTCCTGCCTTCGACATATCTTTCATCCTTCGCATCCATTCCTCCATAGTAATTGTTACAGGCAAACCCCCGGCATTCTGACTTTCTATTTCTACTTTCATCAAAGGATTGTTGATCGCCTTTTCAAAAACCTCTTTCAATTTCTTTGTTTCGTCTTCGGTCAATTGATGTTTGGCTGCATCTTCTTTAACGATCAGCTTATCCAACACATCCGCATCTACCCTTTTCAGCATTGTTTTTTCCAGTTTCATTTCAAGATGATGGATAAAATGGGTATCGATGGGTGACTTCATCAGTAAAACATCATAATCTTTTTTATTCGCTGCCTGCACATAACTATGCTGATGCTCCGCGTCAACCGTATAGAGATAGATGACATTGCCGTCCTTGTCGGTTTGAAAGTCTCTTACTTTAGCGTTGTACTCCTCTAATGTATAATGTTCATTGGTTGTGTTGGTAAGCAACAAGAATTCTTTTGCCTTTTCGTAGAACTTTTCGTCCGAGATCGCCCCATACTTCACGAACAGCCCGATGTCGGTCCATTTCTCGGCATACGCCTTACGATCTTTCTTAAACAGCTCGTTTAATTTGTCAGCCACTTTTCGTGATATATAACTATTGATCTTTTTTACATTGCTATCCGCCTGCAAAAACGAGCGGCTGACATTGAGCGGAATATCCGGTGAATCAATAACGCCATGCAACAACAATAAAAACTCCGGCACAATATCTTTTACTTCATCAGTAATAAATACCTGCCGGCTGAAAAGCTTGATCTTGTTCTTTTGGATTTCAAAATCATTCTTAAGTTTTGGAAAATACAAGACCCCCGTTAAATTGAAAGGATAATCTACATTCAGGTGTATCCAGAACAATGGCTCTTCGGAATACGGGTATAATTCACGGTAAAAATCAAGATAATCTTCATCTCTTAGTTCGGAAGGAGCCTTTGTCCAGATTGGCACTGTATTGTTTATGATATTATCAACGTCAACGGTTTTGTATGTTGGTTTGCCGTCTTTGTCTTCACCATCGGGCACAGATTCCTTTTTTGTACCAAACTGAACCGGCACAGGTAAAAACTTCGCATATTTATTTAAGATCTCCTGGATTCTGTGTTCCTGCAAAAACTCTTCTGATTCAGCGTTGATGTAAAGAATTACGTCCGTACCAGTTTCAGTTCGTTTTCCTTCACTGATCTCAAACGACGTGCTTCCATCGCAGAGCCATTGTGCGGGCTCCGCGCCCTCCTGGTATGACAGAGTTTGTATTTCGACCTTGTCGGCGACCATGAATGCAGAATAAAATCCAAGACCAAACCGCCCAATGATCTCATTGGCGTCTTTCGCTTCCTTGAATTTTTCCAAAAACTCAGTGGCACCGGAAAAGGCGATCTGGTTAATATACTTTTTGATCTCTTCAGCCGTCATCCCAATACCGCGGTCAGAAACCGTGATGGTCTTTGCTTTGGCATCTACAGACACCTGTATTTTCAACTCGCCAAGATCTTTACTATAGTGGCCAAGTGAGGCCAGACGTTTTAGCTTTTGAGTGGCATCTACAGCATTGCTTACCAGCTCCCGCAGGAATATTTCGTTGTCAGAGTATAAAAACTTCTTAATGATCGGAAAAATATTCTCCGTATTGATGGAAATCGTTCCTTTCTCCTGTACCATAGTAAATATTTTTTTAAGATATCCGCAAGATACAAGAGCTGTTCCAAATCGTTCCGGCTTGCCAGATTGACAGCAAATTATCGTGTCGCCGGTAATTGTCCCCGTCCAAACGGTACGAGGGGCCAGGGACATATATTTTTGCTTTGCTGCATGAATAATTCTATTTTCAAGCTAAATCTACACCCCTCCGTATCGCTACCCGTTCCTGCAATTTTTTTTAAAATCTAAAATCTTTTAAAAAATGAAGCAGCTCAGATTTTTGGCAACCATACTTGCCGCTACACTGACTTTCGTTTTATTTTCCTGCGGATCAGGAGGAGAAAAGAAAACTGAAGAAACGTCCACGGATACTTCGAAGACACAACCATCTGAAACGACTGCCGAAAAAACGCCGGAATCTACGAGTCCCGCCCATATTGTCACTGTAAAACACCGGGTAGCCAACTATTCAAAATGGAAGATGAGTTACGATGCAGATGATTCAGCAAGACGGGCGGCTGGGCTTTCGAACTACGTGTTGGCAAGAGGCTTAGGAAAAGATTCCAATATCGTGATGGTAGTTTTAAAAGCCAATAATATCATTAAAGCAAAAGAGTTCGCCAGTTCCACCGAACTCAGCGAAGTCATGAAAAAAGCAGGTGTGATGGGGCCTCCGACAATTAATTATATTGATGTGGTGATGGACGACAATTCGCAGATTTCACATACGGATCGCCTGCTGGTAACTCATAAAGTAAAAGATTGGGATATCTGGAAAACGGGGTTTGATAGTCACAAACAGGCAAGAATAGATGCCGGGCTGACAGACAGGGCCCTCGGGCATACATCAGGTGACACCCATAATGTAAGCATTGTTCTTGCGGTGTCAGATATGGCGAAAGCAAAAGCCTTTATTGCATCCAAAGATCTGAAAGATAAAATGACAGAAGCCGGGGTAGAAGGACCGCCAGCATTCTTCTTTTATAAGATAGTTCAGGTTTATCAGTAATATTTTTTGCCAATAGGGCAATTGATATTTTTGTCAGCAGCCCTTTATATTATTGAATTTGCCTGAATTTTAATTATTGCTGGCACCTGTAGACTAATACGGTTGGGCACCACTATTTACACCAGCTATTATTTCATCTGCACCTGAAGCCCTCGTCCAACCCGTTTGAATGGCCGCCATCCTGGAACTTCTTCCGGGGTGTGTTTTTGACGCCTCAGTTTTGGCTATGTGTTTCATCACCTCCTGAGCCTGTTCTAATGAAGCTCCCAATTTATGCAATACAAATCCTGCAAACTGATCGGCCTCCAGTTCAAGTTCAGGTGTACTGCCTGTTTTCAGCATGGTATGCCCGTTTAAATGATGACCGATCTCATGCGCCAGCAACGCCATTACCGCCCATTTGTCTTTGGTAATGCTATTGATCCAGTTAATGAAAGATGGATTATAAAGGATATATCTTTTCTTATGTGAAATAGATGCTTCAATATTGAGTACATCTGCCGCTTTTAATTCGAAATTTGACTGGAGGCCCGTCACTTTCACTATTTCGGATAATATTTCCGCCGGTTCGGGAATGCTCACACGGCTGCTATCGCTCCAATTTCTTAATGGGGTTGCAAAACTGGTATTAACAGCGATGATAAATACCGCGGAAAGGATGGCTTGCTTCATGTAGTAATAAATGTTGAAGTGGAAGGTGAAGTTAACTTAACGGAGAAAAAAAGGAAATCGTATGATCATCTATTGTTATGTAGAATTTTAATGACACGTTGTATGATTTTTAGGATTCTACTACAATTTTTCAATCACTAGTAAATTAAGAAAATGTATTATACTTGAAAGGAAGGGCTAAACCTGTGTAAAAAATTTCACCCTAAGACCCAACTATCCCCGGCATAATTATGTGCAAAAAAGTAGGCCGACGACTATTGCCGGCTGGCACAGTTGTAGTGCTAAAACAGTCAGCTGCCATTATTTTTTAATTAAAAATGGTTCATATGAAAATTAGAGATCTTCTCGCAGTGGCAGCAATTGTTGTATTCGCTGCCTGCGAAACACCGTACAGGGCAACTGATGTATCAGGAACAGTGGTAGTAAGTTCCGGAACTCAAAAAGCCTTTTATGATCAATATCCAAATGCATCCAATGTGGTATGGTCGAGCTATGATCCCAATGTAATTATCCTTAATGACTGGGAACTCGCCGAATATGAAAGCCTGGATGCCAGCGACTATGCAGTAGCATTTGATATGGATAACGAAAGGTATTATGCATGGTACGACAGTGATGGCAATTGGGTAGGTTCCGCGTATGTCGTGAAAGATTATACTACGCTGCCTTCCGCGGTGCACTCAACAATTAGTGCCCAGTTCCCTTCTTACACGATCAAAAACGTAAATAGGGAATATAAGAGGGACAGAGTGTGTTATGAAGTAGTGTTAAAAAGAGATGATTCCAAAGTTGTACTATTGATGGACAACAACGGGAATATCATCAAACAAAAATCAAAAACTCTATAAGTTGCCTCTAAAAGGCAATAATGTTCAAAATAAATGCGTGGTCAGTCACGCATTTATTTTTATGGCCCTTAAGCTAATTTTTCTTTTCCTTCATTCGATTGATCATAACCCTTGCGCCCAGGTTAGTGGGATTTAATTCCAATGACTTTTCATAGTATGCCACAGCTTTTTTATAATCGCCCTTGTTCATCCATGCTTCACCCATGCTGTCGTATACATTATAGCTCGCGGGGTATAAATCAATATTCAATTGAAAGAATTGAATGGCCTTATCAATATCCGACTGCATGAGCTGATAACCAAGAGTATTGATAATTGACTCAGGGGGAAGAAAAGTCGCGCCCATCCTGGCCGAAAAATCTTCGAAATGTTTCTTTACGAGGGAAGGGCTTCCTGAAAGTTTTGCCACATTGCCCCGGTATCCTTCAAAGATAAAATGAAGCGCATCATATTCCGTGATCACCGGTACAGAACCATGATCGTCTTCACCATAATATTTATACTTATAATGGATCCCGGATTCATTATAAGATTCCATAATGCCGTTGAATTGCAAAATAGACTCGAAATGCAGGTTGCGGCTGGTATCACCCGGTTGAATAGTATTTGCCTGCCCGACAAAAAGAAATTTAGTTCCCAGCTTTGCTTTGCTGAAATAATCCCTGGCCTTTTTCAGCAAAAGCTGGTTATCATACCAAAGACTTGGATCAATAGAAATATATGCATTGAAAGTTTCCGGGATAGTGTACAATGCATTGATAGTGGTAATGCCTCCAAAAGAATGACCCACAAACATCCTGAAAGAAGAAGTATGATAAGCTGAGTCAATGTGTGGTATCAGTTCATGCTTGATGAACTTTAAAAAGTTAGCCATGCCACCGCTCGATCGCAAAAATGGCACTTCCTTTCCATCCGGCCCTTTCGAAGCATTCGTCGGCGTAAGGTCCCGTGTGCGATCCGTGTTCGGTATGGCTATGACAATCATTTCCGGTACCAGGTAGTTACCATTGATACCGGTACCCAGGTATTGTAGCAAACCCGTCAACGAATGAAAATGTGCATCACCGTCTAACAGGTAGAGCACAGGGTATTTCTGAGGTAAGTATATAGAATTATTGTAAGACGGTGGCGTATAAACAAAATATTTCCTCGTTTCTTTTAATGTGCCCGACCAAACCGAATCAATCTTACCGATCGTAATGGTATTATTTGTTTGGGCTTTTGCAATACCCGGAAATAAAAAAAATAACAATAAAGATCCTGGCAGGCGCATAAAACAGTTTTTATCATGAGAAAATGGTGACCGGCGTAAAAGTTGGAATGATTTTAAAGATAATTATTCATAGCCGGCGGACAATAATTTATTTGACCAGCGGCCGGTCAGCAGGCCGGGGCAAATAGTTACCTTGCAGGTTAATTGTGACACCCGTGCAAAGGTTTCACTGTTATCATCAATATCTAAAATCTCTATGGCAACGGCAACGCGGCATCTAAGCAGCTCATCCGAAGGAAAAACACAGAAGGCAAAAATCTCCAAAGAAAACCTGCGGCAAGCTCTTGTTTTATTTAGTTATCTCAGACCCTATCGCACCAAGTTTATACTGGGTCTTGTATTTATTGCACTCTCGGCATTTACAACAAGCTTGTTCCCTTTATTCTTAGGCAAAATGATCGATGCCGCTTCACCCGGTGCCACATTACCCGGCATGGGTGGAAGCTCGCAATTTGGATTTGGATTAAAAAATATTCACTGGAGTTTAAATACTACATTGCTACTGATCTTTGGTCAATTGACTGTACAGACATTCTTTTCGTTCATGAGAGTCTACTTGCTTACGGCAGTTGGCGAAAGATCACTGGCCGATATGCGGAGAGATGTTTACAGCAAGCTGCTCACCATGCCCATGAGTTTTTTTACAGAGAAAAGAGTGGGCGAATTAAGTAACCGAATCTCATCCGATCTCTCGCAAATCCAGGATGCGATCTCTTTTACGCTGGCAGAATTTTTACGTGGCGTTTTCACCCTCGTCATTGGCTTGTTTTTTATTTTCTGGATCAGTCCCAGGCTTGCCCTGGTCATGTTATCCGTAGTTCCATTGCTCGCAATCGTGGCAGTAGTATTTGGAAAACGAATTCGCAAAATGTCCCGCAAAACGCAGGATCAGCTCGCCGACAGCGGGAACATTGTACAGGAAACCTTTCATGGAATTTCAATTGTCAAAGCATTTACCAGTGAATTCTATGAAATCAGCCGGTACGTCAAGAGTCTCAGGGCGGTGGTATCAACTGCTATAAGCAACGCGAGATATCGGGGCGCATTTGTGGCATTCATGATCTTTAGCCTGTTTGGTACGCTGGCATTTGTTGTTTGGTATGGTGGTCGCATGATCCAGGATGGAAGCGGATTTAGTATTGGTTTACTCATCATGTTTGTTATTTTCTCCATGTTTGTTGGCGGCACATTCGCCGGTTTTGCCGATATGTTTTCACAATTACAAAAAACACTTGGCGCCACGCAAAGTGTAAGAGAAATCCTGCGCAGCGATGGTGAACCGGTGGACCTGAAACAAATTGAGGTCGAACCGAAATATGAACTAAAAGGCAATGTTCGGTTCGAGCATGTTGCCTTTAGTTATCCCAGTCGAAAAGACATACAGGTATTAAAAGATCTGTCACTTACTGCAAAGAACGGGGAACAGATAGCTATTGTAGGACCGAGTGGTGCCGGGAAATCAACTATCGCTTCTCTCCTGCTGCATTTTTATGAACCTGATAGCGGCACCCTGTACTTTGACGAGCGGCCTGCCGGTAAATTCCCGCTTTCTCAACTAAGAAGGCAAATGGCTTTTGTACCGCAGGAGGTTATTTTATTTGGCGGCAGTATTAAAGAAAATATCGCCTATGGAAAGCCGGACGCAAGCGATGAAGAAATTATAGCGGCAGCTACCAGCGCCAATGCCCATGAGTTTGTGAACAGATTTCCGGAAAAATATGAAACAATTGTTGGTGAACGCGGGATCAAGCTGAGTGGTGGTCAGCGTCAGCGGATCGCTATTGCAAGAGCGATTCTAAAAGATCCGGCAATATTAATTTTAGATGAGGCCACTTCGTCATTGGATAGTGAAAGTGAATTATTGGTCCAGGAGGCTCTGGAAAACCTGATGAAGGGGCGTACTTCATTTGTGATTGCGCACCGCCTGTCGACCATCCGCAATGCGGATAAAATTGTACTTATTGATAAGGGTGTGGTGAGCGAATCGGGCACCCATAGTGAACTCATGAAGCATAATGGACTCTATCGTAAACTAAATGACATGCAATTCGAGTTCGGAGTAATCACCCAGTCACCGGTCATTGAGAATTTGCAGGAATAATTTTGTTTAGTGCAGGCCATTACTGTTGGTCCTACACCTGCGGGATCCATATAGCTCCTAATTCTTCAGAACGCTGGCGTAACTTCTGAAATAATTCTTTAGGTATTTCACCGGGGTCGGGAGGAAGGTCCAATGTATGGGCAGGGACACCAAACTCCTTAAAAATTATTTCAATACCTGACGGTGTTATCAGCAATAAAGCCTTTGCCGTCTCAGTTACCAGGTTAAAACTATGCGGGACCATTTTCGGCAACACAATTAATTCACCGGGACCGGCAGTAAATTTTTTGTCGCCTGCCTGGAATTCTATCACGCCATCCAGGAGGTAAAAGCTTTCATCTTCATATGTATGATAGTGCGGAGGCGGCGCATAGCCCTTTCTGAAAAAACAATGAATGAGCGTATAGTCATTATCTGTATCCTTTCCGGTAGCCAAAAAAGAAAAAGTATGGCCCATATAATGGACAGAATTTTTCAGCGTTGGCTTTTGACCGATGGGTGAGCGCAATGATGTGTCTATCATAAAAAAGATTTCAGTAAAGGTAATGGCAGCTATTCCCCTTTGTCTCCACCAAATGGTGGATTTTAAATAACCCAGCGCAGTTCCACTGCCTTCAAAATTGCTGAGCTCCTGTTGCCTACATCCATCTTTTGATAAATGTGAAGCGTATGTGTCTTAATTGTATCGGCTGACACAAAAAGTTTTTCAGCAATCATTTTATTAGACAAGCCGGTTATCAATAAGAGCAAGACCTCCTTTTCTCTTTCCGTAAGAAGCAGCAATGCTTTTTTTGATTTAACCGGTAATTCACCGGGGTCATTCCATCTCCATTCCTTTGATCTCCCTGTTCCCTGCACAAACGGTATGGCAGAGATCTTTGCAAATTCCAGTGCCCTCACCACAAAATTTCCTGCTGTTTTTAATATATAAAGATGATGAGGCTGGTATACGTTTTTATGGATCGTTCTCACCAATACCAGCCCAACTGTTTTATCATTTAGTTTTAAAGGGGTATACAATGCGGCTTTAGGTTGTATACCCGCGAGTGGCGTTGGTTTTACAGGCAAATACCTGCTGTATTCCTTATCAAAATCATTCATAAAAATATCCTGCTCATTCCGGATACACCAGGAAGCGAGGCGACCATCATCCAACACAGTAAAAGAGACATCCGGGAATTGCTTACCATTTTCTATCATCCCCTTATAGTGTATCAGGCCTTCTTTCTCATCATAAATGCCGATGCCAAACTGGTAGGCATCCATCAATTGATTTACATTTTCATAAATGAGGGCAATAATTTCTTCCAGGCTGAGACGGGGAGTAACCAGGTCGGCTATCTTATTTAAAATACTTAGCTGTTCGGTCCAGTCAACTTCAGCATTATTTGAGATACCCTCCGTCCAGGAAGAGAACTGGTATTTGAAAGATTTATTCAAGAGTTTTACAGATTACATGATTCACAACTAAATTTAGACAATTACTACATTACCGCTCCTCTGATATTTCTGCGCGGTTGGTTGATTTTCTCGCTAACCAAATTTACCGTTTTCGAATATGGCACGTTTGATGCATAGTTTGACAGGAACATTCCCCGGACGGGTTTATGATCAATGCTCTGAAAATACTTATTTTCTTCTCTTTCCTTCTGCTGTTTGGCATTGCGTCAAAAGCGCAATCGGGAGACTCATCAATAATTGTCAAAGATTCAATCCTTGAAAAAGCAGATTCAATCAACACCGCTGTGACTGTAAACGGAGTATCAGATGATACCGTCGGACATAACATGTATGGTGATCTGCTAAATGATGATCCGGTTTATAATCGTAAATATCCCTGGTGGCTACCAGCGATCAGGGTTGCCATGGCCGACGTGTTCAACTGGGCTGTGGCCCGCTATGTATATAAATTTGATTGGGCAAGGGTAAGCACTTCTGATTGGAAGAACAATCTTAAAAAAGGTCCGGAATGGGACGTTGATGGGTTTGGTATTAATTTTATAGGTCATCCGCACACCGGTAGCTTTTATTATAATGTGGCCCGATCCAATGGTTATTCTTATTGGGGCTCGTTGCCTTTCTGTATCGAAGGCAGCATACTCTGGGAGTATCTGGGGGAGAACACCCGACCCTCGTTTAATGACCTTATCAATACACCCATCAGCGGAATGTTCCTGGGTGAAGTTTTTTACCGGCTTAGCTCCAATGTTCTGGACGACCGTACAACCGGAGGGCAAAGAGTACTGCGAGAAATCATAGCCGGCATTATTAATCCTACCAGGGCCCTTAACAGGCTTACACAGGGTAAGATGTTCCGGGTTACTTCAAAAGAAGTATATCAGAAAGAACCGTTGAATATCACTATATCATCAGGTATTCATAAAGTGAATAATAAAACGGGTAAGAACAATCACTTTGGTACGGGTGCCACCAACGCATTGCTTAATATGCAACTGGATTATGGTGATCCTTTTGAATCGAGGCGTCGAAAACCATTTGATCTTTTCAGGCTTCGCGTCGAAATGAATTATGGTGCCGATCGAAAATTGCTGGATCATGTGAATGGTTATGGTATACTGGCAGGGAAAAATACTAAGCCGAACAGGTTATTGGCCGGTCTCTTTCAGCATTATGATTATTGGCGCAATAGTATTTTTGAAGTGGCTACGCTTGGCTTTGGAGGCGGACTTATATCCAGGATACCTGTTGCGGATCATTCCAATATTTATTCAGGTATTCATTTTGCAATAGTGCCGCTGGCAGGAAACAACACACAATTCGGCCCGGATACTTCCGAATTCCGTCATTATAATTTTGGTGGAGGCTTGCAGGCAAAACTGGAAGAGACGTTTAACCTGAATAAATGGGCTACAATAGGTTTTACCGGGTTTTATTACTGGATACATACGTACAATGGCGTGCCGGGAAACAGCCTGGTAGGAATTCTAAGACCTTCTATTACACTCAGGTTATTCAAGAATCTAAGTATAGGCTTTGAGCATCACATTTATCATAATGACCGATTCTTAAATGGAATGCCAAGCGTTCATATTACAAGAACCGAGCAAAAACTTTTCCTCCAGCTTTTCCTGGAAGATTCAAAGAGGTACGGGAGGTACCACTAACCGCGTGATCAACCGCTTGATGGTTCATTCCAAATGAAAATTTTGAAGCAGACTAGGCGATCGCCTTGTCTGTGTAATAGATTTCAGTTAACTGACTTTCTGATCCTGATATTATTTTGGAATGCTGGTCGCAGATATGATTTACTGATGAATTGATATCCCCGGTAAAACCTGTTTTGGGATATGCGCAAAAAAGACAGAAAGTTTCTTTTTCACAGAATTTATTCCATAAATGCTCGAGTTGTACTGTAGCGCCGTTATGGCCCTGCGCCCAAAGTATCGCAACCATTTCTCCAAATGCACGGATCCGTCTATTCGTCTTACGACAATCCTCAATAAGCTGAGATACCATATTCATGAAAAGTTGTTCATCGGGCCATCCGTTTACCATGAACTTTGCCAGCGTTTCTTCCGCATCGAGAGGGATATATCTCCTGTCTTCAATTAACGTATCGACCCTGACGCCATAATTTACCAATTGGCGATTGAGCGCCCACAGATGAGCCCGGGTAGCGATAACAATACAGCAATCGCCGGTATTAATTCCGTTACCCACAAATCCCGACAACGTGTCTATAAAAACCGCATCGGTTTCGTAGATCTGAAGGATATGATCACAAGGAGCCACTTCAGCCCAAAAGATATCCGCCTTCACCTGTTTCCACTGCTCGACTGTGTCCAACTTCATTGCTATGTATTGTCTAAGGTAATAAATCAATAATGTCTTTCGACACACTGTTATGATGCAAGTCCTTTATTAAACGAAACACTTTCTATCCAACCCTTGACTTCTGCCGGTGTCCGGTTCATTTTTTTCGCCAGCCTATTCAATAAAGAATCTGCTTTGCCTGGTTGATATATAAGATCTTCGTCTGTAAGATCCAAATTGACCTCTTTTAGCTTTTCTTTTACTTCTTCCCAGGGAGCTTCCAGTTTCAATTCGTTATCCATCGTTGTGACCACAACAACAAATAAGCCACAGACTTAAATGCCTGTAGTCGTGGACAATCCAACGTAAAAGACCTTTGTTTCCGTTAACCAGTGTGGAAAACGTTTGCATATAAAGGGAATTATATCCCTGTGGGCGCATGATACTCCTCGGGTCTGATCAGCCTAGCCCTTTCAACCATTTGACTAAATCGTCCTTTGCTTTCCCCGTTTTTTTCTGTACCCTTCCCCAAAATTCATCATCTTTCCCATCCTCATACTTCAGATCATCGTCTGTGAGCTGGGCGTATTTCTGTTTCAGCTTTCCTTTCCATTCATTTAGCTGACCTTTAACTTCCATTTTATCCATAATATATTTTTTTAGTAATAAGTATAGAGGAAAAACTGTGCCAGACGGGAAAAAATTCTGGTGATCATCTTGGCGCAAGAATTGGTTTAAACAATATCGATATAAAAAAAAGCAGTTTTTTTAATTGTAATTATGCCCAGGCATGTACAGTACATTCGGAGGAAACAGGAGAGTTTATCTTGATGAAAAAGGTCGCGAAGTCAGGCACTAATACTAATCCTTAGCGGCAATACAAATCCAATCATTCTAAAAGGAGCTTCGGCTCCTTTTAAGTTTTTTATACCTCATTCTTATTATTTATTTATTTGTTTGACCGCATCGATAAATTCCCACAGGCTGTCCGTTGCTCTATCAATAAGTTCCGGGGACAGTTGTTCATAAATATCGATGGCCGAACCGGCATGGGCTTCTGCAACGGCATCCAGCAGCTCCGGGACCGTTATTTCTTTGAGACGTGCAATAATATAGGCCTGTTCCATTCTTAAAAGTAGAGATTAGTTTCTGATTTCACCCCGGGTTTAATCCCTCGCATACCTTTGCATCCTTATTCCACAACAGGAAATTTATGGGACCCGGAGAAATATCTATCCTTGTAATAACGACAACCTTGCTCTCCCTCGCATTATTTGCAACGATCATTACTATCCTGGTATTTTTGATCAGGACACCCATTCGGAAATATAAGTCTATCGATCTTGCCGTCTTTGATCGTTTGCATCCGTGGACAAGCCCTCATAAAAACAGGATCATGTTATTCTTTACTTTCCTCGGTAAACATCAATTCCTTATTCCTGCCAACATATTGTTGATTTTTTATTTTCTGTTTGGTACCCATCAAAACTGGTTTTCGATACGGGTGCTGACAATTGCCCTGAGCAGCCTCGTGTTGATGTTCCTGCTCAAATATTTATTTCAAAGGAAGCGGCCACTATCTCCCTTATTGAAAGCTGCCAAAGGATTGAGTTTCCCCAGCGGACATGCGATCATGTCGGTTACATTCTATGGTTTGCTTTTATATATATCCTGGCATTCGATCACCAGGGACTGGCTCAGGTACCCCGTGGCAGCTGGGCTGATCATTGTCATCTTATTAATTGGGTTTAGCCGCATATACCTTCGTGTGCATTACGCCAGTGATGTGCTGGCCGGTTTCATAATTGGTTTACTATGGCTGTTAATCTCGTTGTCTGTCATGAACAGTTTAGAAGAATATGCCAGGACCAACAGGATAGAAAGGGCAGAACGGGCAGAAATTCTCAAAACTTCGCCGTATAGCAACCAGCCGCACAGGATTCAGCTCGGATTCGGGACCGGCGATGCAAACGCCGAAGTGAAATTTTGATTGGCTCATCCAAAAGTTTTTGCTTAAGCAGTCTACCAGTTAAATATTAAAAAAATATTCTGAAGCCTTTAACTCTTGATCTTACTCAATTACCACTTAATGGTATTTTAATGCAGTTGGTATTAAATAATCATCACTTTGCGGAAATGTTCAGAAACCAATCTTAACTGGCATTATTTTCGTATAAGTAATTATTACTAAAAAAAAACAGATGATGAAAACTATACTTATACTTTTGCCGGCGACCGCTGTTATAGGCTGGGTAGTTTTATATATAGTCCGCCGCATACAAAGTAAGATCATGCGCAAAAAAATAGCCGCTGAGGGATTTGAGACCGCTATTGACATTTTGTACCCCGGCAAACGCAGAAGGTTAAGCAAATACATGATCGGCCCGGTATTATAATAATCGTGGGCCTTAACCCACTTTATATATCCATCGGCCCCTCCATTTCGAGGGGCATTTTTGTTGATAATTGTCAAAAAGCCACACCTGAAAGGTAGTATCCATATTTTCCAGAAGTCGCCTCAACGAGCTGCTGGTGTTTCGATAGCGAATTGCCGAATGCAGTCTCCTGGCTATTTAATCATGAATTAAAAGGAAAAAAAATTCCGCCAATAGACGGAATTGCTATAGAATCATCTATCCTTTTCATTTGGCAAATTCAGACCGGATAACATTCAAAGCACCCCCCGCCTTAAACCACTCGATCTGTTGTTCATTATAAGTGTGGTTGACCGTGATCGCATCCACCGTTCCATCTTTATGATTAAGATCGACAGTCAGTGGCACACCTGCTGTAAAACTGGTCAGCCCATTGATATCGATATTATCATCTTCCTGCACTTTGTCGTAATCTTCGCGGTTGGCAAAAGTCAATGCAAGCATGCCCTGCTTTTTCAAATTTGTTTCGTGAATACGGGCAAAGCTTCTAACCAATATTGCCCTTACACCAAGATGCCGTGGCTCCATTGCCGCATGCTCTCTTGACGAACCTTCGCCATAATTCTCGTCGCCTACTACCACGCTGCCGACATTTGCCGCTTTATAGGCTCTTGCCGTGGCAGGCACAGGACCATATTCCCCCGTCAATTGATTTTTTACTGAGTCTGTTTTATCATTAAAATAGTTGAGCGCACCGATCAGCATGTTGTTGCTTATATTATCCAAATGTCCACGGAACTTCAACCAGGGACCTGCCATACTGATATGATCCGTTGTGCATTTTCCTCTGGCTTTGATCAGTAATTGTAATCCCTGCAGGTCATAACCTTCCCATGGCGGAAAAGCAGTAAGCAATTGCAAACGCTGGCTTTCAGGACTGACCACCACTTTAATGCTGCTGCCATCCTCGGCCGGAGCCTGGTAACCGGCGTCTTTTACATCAAATCCTTTAGGTGGTAATTCAAAACCTGTAGGTTCTTTCAGCATCACTTCCTGTCCTTTTTCATTTTTCAGTTTGTCCCGTAGAGGATTGAACGTAATTGAACCTGCCATGGCCAATGCTGTAACGATCTCTGGACTGGCCACGAAAGCATGGGTGCTTGCATTGCCATCATTACGTTTTGCAAAATTCCTGTTGAACGATGTAATGATCGTGTTCTTTCGATTCGGATCATCGATATGTCTTGCCCATTGCCCAATGCAAGGCCCGCAGGCATTGGCAAGTACTATTCCGCCAGCATCTTCAAATTCTTTTATGAATCCATCTCTTTCAATAGTATATCGCACAAGTTCGCTACCGGGAGTAATGGTGAATTCAGAAACTGTTTTCAATCCTTTGCTCATAGCATCCTTTACGATCGATGCCGAGCGGCTGATATCTTCGTATGAAGAATTGGTACATGAGCCGATCAGGGCAACTTCTAACTTTTCGGGCCATCCATTCTCTTTTACCGCCGCGGCCATTTTTGAGATTGGCGTCGCAAGATCCGGTGTAAAAGGACCATTTACGTAAGGCTCCAGGGCAGTAAGGTCCAATTCCAATACCTGGTCATAATATTTTACCGGGTCAGCATATACTTCAGCGTCCGGGCGAAGATGTTCACGGATTCCATCGGCCAACGCCGCTACTTCTTCGCGGCCTGTTGCTTTTAAGTATGCACTCATTTTTTCGTCATAAGCAAACAAGGAACAGGTTGCTCCTATTTCCGCTCCCATGTTACATACCGTCCCTTTACCTGTTGCACTCATGCTGTCAGCGCCATCTCCAAAATATTCTACAATTGCACCCGTTCCGCCCTTTACTGTCAACTGGCCAGCCACCCAGAGGATTACATCCTTGCAACTTGTCCACCCGCTCATTTTGCCTGTCAGCTTTACTCCAATCAGCTTTGGCATTTTTAATTCCCAGGGAAGTCCTGCCATTACATCGACCGCATCCGCACCACCGACGCCAATGGCAACCATTCCCAACCCGCCGGCATTGGGTGTATGGCTATCCGTACCGATCATCATGCCACCAGGAAAAGCATAGTTTTCCAAAACTACCTGGTGAATGATGCCTGCGCCAGGTTTCCAGAAACCGATGCCATATTTATCAGAAATTGAGGAAAGGAAATCATATACTTCGCGATTTGTCTCAATGGCTAATTGCAGATCTTTTTTCGCCCCAACTTTTGCCTGTATCAAATGATCGCAATGAACGGTGGAAGGAACGGCCACTTTGCTCCGGCCAGCCGTCATGAATTGCAACAAAGCCATTTGAGCTGTCGCGTCCTGCATTGCAACCCTGTCGGGTGCAAAGTCGACATAATCTTTTCCCCTGTTATGGGGTTTGCCAGCAGGTCTTGTTAAATGCGAATACAATATTTTTTCAGAAAAAGTCAGCGGCTTACCCAGTAATTTCCTGGCGGCGGCGATCTTACCGGGCATTTCCTTATATAATTTCTTGATGAGGTCGAGGTCGAATACCATGATGGAAGATTTAACTAATTAATATTAAGTTGAAGATCCTTCAATCTTAACCGATAAGCTGTTCAAAATTACGGAAAACGGTCATGTGAATAAGGGAGGTTGTATGTTTTACCGCAAATTTCTACCTTAGAGGTATGAACAAATTCAGGAATTTTGTGGAATGGAATGCCTTTGGCGTTTGTTCAGCCATCGGCGCCCGGATGGGAATTTCGCCCAGTCGTATCCGGCAGTATTTTATGTATGCCTCATTGCTGACGATGGGCTCCCCCATCATTATTTATATGGTGCTTGCCTTCTGGCGTAACATGCGGAACTATGTGAAGGCCGCTAAAAGAAATCCCTGGTACTATTTATAATCGACGCCTTCCGCCTTGCCCCGGTAAAGTTTATCCCTCAAAACGTAATTATAAAAATTACAGCGCTATGATCTTTTCATCACGGCGCTGCAATCAGGATTTGCGGCTATCAACAACTTCATGGTTCGTATAACCTCAGCTCACCTGTTTTCCTTTATCAATCCGGATCTGAATAAAAATATGCTCTCCATTCTTAACTTTAGTTACAATGAATTTCGAAAAATCGGTAACTGAAAAATTGTTGTTTTGATCTTTAAATTTCGTGGAGCCTTCGATATGAATAAGGATACCATTCTTGTACTCAGTTTTGTCAAATTTTAATTGAATTCCTTTCTCTTTCATCTCGCTGACCAATGCCTTCAACTGCTCCTGGGTTGTCCGCTTCGAAATTGTAAACAATATTTCTTCTTCGCCGGAAATAATATGGCCCTCTTCGTTTAGAAAAGTAACGCCACTCTCACCCTCAATTCTCGTTGGAGTAATAACAGTACTGGTCCCTTCAGCACTAATAGCAGTTACAGGCTCATTGCTCACATTCTTATTGAGCGAATACCCGGTAACCACTACTGGTTCGTTACTCACATTCTTATTGAGCGAATGTCCGGTAACCGTTACAGGTTCGTTGCTCACAGTCTTATTGAGCGAATACCCGGTAACGGTTACAGGTTCGTTGCTCACAATCGTTCTGGCGGGATATTCAACAACTTTTACAGGTTCATTTATACCTTCAGCTTTTACACCGACTTCGATAATTTTACCATACCTGGTTTCGAATTTTTTCCGCTCTGCGGCATTGGACAGGTCATATTCTTCAATCGTGCCGTCCTTCAAACGCACGTGGGCTTTATTATCATCATTGATCTCAAAATGGTCCCCGATCTTACCCCTGTTTGCTTCCTGTGCTGCGTTGAGCTCAAGCTCATGACCTTCCATAACAGGGGCAGGCGGGAATATTTTTCCGTATTTTTTTTCGAACCCCGCTTTTTCTGAAGGAACTCTTAAGTTATAGGTTTCTTCTTTCCCATTTTTCAACCACACTTCTGCACGATCGAAATTGACATCAATTCTTTTTACATTTTCCGGCAACTTCACAACCACAGGAGGTGTTGGCGGAACCGTTGATATCAAGGGAAGTTCGCCATATTTCTCTTCATACAGCTCGGGGTTTTCCTTCCATGTATTCAACAATATCAGCTCAAGCACTTCCTCACCTTCTCTTACTTCAACGGTGCAATTACCATTCTCGTCAACAATTTCGAGTTCGTAACCTTTGCTATTGGGCTCATGAGACCGGGTATAAGGCGGCGGAACCGGCGGTGCTTCTCCATAATTCTTCTTGAATTTTTCTACGTCAGACGGGAGACCAAGATTGTACATATCCCATTTCCCGTTCTTAAAATGAATCGTCATGAGCGCATCACCGGCTTTGCCAGGTAAACCTGCATCATTACGG
>JANWHX010000018.1 GCA_025450235.1 Chitinophagaceae bacterium
CCACCACTGGAAATTTTGAGAGAAGAGGTGTAAAGGGATCTTCCTATGCAACGCTTTTTCGGATTTCGAGCTTCATGTTATTAAATCCGAAGCCAGAATTTTGAAATCCGAAAGGGCAGTTAAATTATTATTGGCATTCGATTTTAACCAGATCAAAATCCTGGTTTCTACAACAACTTCTCTAATTGCTTCCAAAGATTTGCGGCTACGATCTTATGCCCTTCTGCAGTTGGATGAATGCCATCTTCCTGGTTCAGGCCTGGTTCACCACCAACACCTTCTAAAAGGAAAGGAACGAGAGCCATTGCATTTTTGCTGGCCAACTCTGTATAAATATTCCGAAACTCAGTAGTATACGTTTGACCCATATTAGGTGGTATCTCCATGCCGGCAAAAATCAATTTCGTTGCGGGATTCTTCGCTTTTACTTTATCAATTATAGCCTGGAGGTTTTTTTTGGTTTCTGAAAGTGGAATGCCACGCAACCCATCATTCGCGCCTAGTTCCAGGACGAATATATCGACCGGTTGCCTCAGGATCCAATCAATGCGGGTTTTGCCGCCGGAAGAAGTTTCACCACTTACGCCTGCATTGACCACCTGGTAGGGAAGACCGAGCGAATCGATCTTTTTTTGAATGATGGCCGGGAAAGCTTGCGTAGTACTCAAACCATAACCCGCAGTAAGACTATTTCCAAAAAAAACAATTGATTTCTTTTTTGCCATGGCGACACTGTCTTTTGCCGCGTTACTTTGATTAGTCTCCGTAGGTTTTTCATTATTGGTGCAGCCGGAAAACAGAATGACAAGCCATATAATGATAAATGAACCTTTCTTCATATTGCAAATATAGAACAACGGAAATGCTGGTGGTTGCGCCACGGCGGGTGTACCTGCACATTGGTTCGTGTCTCACGATTTTATGTAGGAGTTGGCACAAATGGATAAATTCTCATAATCTCCGGGTCTTGCTCTAACGCCCATGAATCATAAACTATTCCAAAGTAATTGTTAGACTTATCATCTTTAAATCTGATTACCGTAATATCCTCAAAAGGGTTTTCCTCCAAATCCGTCACATTGGTAAATTTACCCTTTTCTAACTGTGAGCAGATTTTACTAAAATTATCTTCATTATAAGCCCAAGTTCCTAAATCTTCTAGGTCTGTTACAGTCTTTATCCCAAACGATGGTTTAGAAATTATTGCAGTAATAACAGATTTTTGCCAAGAATTAAATTCCATTGAAACTAAGGTATTAAAAAGCGGTAGTCTAACAGATATATAGTTACCTGTCTCACGAACCTAGCCACTGAGTAAATTCTTATCAACGCTGTTCGTGTAAAAATATGCTACTGTCAACGGCCCACTCACGACTCACCACTCATCACTCACCCCTCACCTTCCACAATTATTGCCCCGATGGCAACATATTCCTGATAGCAGTTATTTTCCAGCTCTTCTTATCGCCGACAACAATAAAACTGCTCCACATTTTCCGTATGGCACCCTCTGTATTTTGAATTTCATACCTGCAATCAACGATGGCGCTGGTTGAACTAATCATTCGTATTTTATCCACCAACAGCGTTCTTGTTCCCGGACTGCCGGCAGAGCTCTTCAACATACCCTCCACAGCGGCTCTTTTTCCATTTCTCCATTCTCCCGTTGAAACCAATTGATCCACATCCGCGGTTAAAATGGTTTTTAGCAAAGCTGTATCCATTGTTTCCCTTGCTTGCGAATATTGGTCTATTAAGACCGTAATGGCTTTTCGCTGACGGTCATCTGGCGTGTTGACCTGACCATATAATAAAAATCCCCCGGTCAGATTCAATATAAGAAGTAAGACAATTGATTTCATGTGTCTTTATTTATTCATTAAATTTTGATGTGCTTATGCCATGGCGTGAAATTAAATGGATCTCATGCTTTCATGAAAAAAATCTACCTTAGTCCGGTCCCTCCCGCCCTTTTAAGACTATTATCTGCCCCGCATTTTTTTTCACCTAAAAATAAATATCATGAAAAGATTTTTTGTAATTGTTTTTGCAGTTTCACTAGTAGCTTGTAATAACGAAAAAACCGCCGACACCACCACCGCAACGACGGATGTCAAAGCCCAGGTTCCTGCAAATATGCATGGCTTCACTCCAACGTATTCAGCCTCTTTCGTAATGGATTCGCCTGCCAATACAGAAACTGTGCTGGCCTTATGGAAAGATTGGAAAGATGGAGATCTTTCAAAGAGCCGTGCACGTTTTGCCGACAGCGTCGCTTTTTTCATGCCTGATGGAACCAGTATGTCAGGACCCACAGATGAACTACTGAAAGGAATGCAGGAGTACCGGAACTCATTTAAAGGTATGGAGGTTGGAGTGGATGCAGTATTCGCCGTGAAAAGCACGGACAAAAATGAAAACTGGGTAAGTATTTGGGGTACTGAAATCCAAACTGACATGAAAGGTAAGGTGGATACGGTTAGCCTGCAGGAAACATGGAGATTCAATAAAGCGGGTAAAGTAGATTTTATGTTCCAGGCTTTGCGAAAAGGTATGTTACCACCCGCCCCGGCGAAATAGTGTTTTATCATATTATAGAGTCGGCTGGATTGGCGTTGTATAAAATAAATACAAAGGTGCGTAGAGATACGCACCTTCACTTTTTAAGGTTGAAGCAAAGAGCCAAAAGACAACCCTGATACTTCGAAACCAAATAAATAACAAATAAGAGTCTTCGCAGAAGCATGTCGCTCCTTGCATAGCATTAATTACGAAGGCAAGTCCCCCTCCTTGGAGGCAAGCGAAGCTTGGGAGCAACGCTCGTTAAGGGAGGCCGTTTTATTCCTACTTTTATACCCATGGATAAGAGCAAACCCATATCGTGGCGCAGCAGGCTTCATGAGACAATTTACGAATCGAACACGACAGCCGGTAAGGCGTTTGACGTTATGCTTCTGTTTCTGATAATTGCCAGCATTGTGGTAGTGATGCTTGACAGTGTAAAAAGCTATCATCAATACGGACACATTTTTGATATTTTTGAGTGGACCTTCACCATCCTGTTTACGATAGAATATATTCTGCGTTTGATATGCATTAAAAAACCCTGGCTATATGTTACTTCTTTCTTAGGGATTATTGACCTGTTAGCCATCATACCTACTTATCTCAGCATGTTTGTTGTAGGTGCACAATCTTTGTTAGTATTACGTGCCCTGCGGCTTTTGCGCATCTTTCGCATTTTTAAGCTTGCGCATTTTTTAACAGAGATAGAATTTTTAAAAACGGCTGTAAGAGGTAGCTTAAAAAAAGTCAGCATCTTCATGTTGGTGGTGCTTAGCATTGTCATTATTCTGGGTTCTGTGATGTACCTGGTAGAAGGTGGAAAAAATGGTTTTCAAAGCATTCCCGACAGCATTTACTGGGCTATAGTAACTATCACTACGGTAGGTTATGGTGACATCGCTCCTGTTACACCACTCGGAAAGTTTATTGCTTCTGTTATGATGTTTATCGGTTACGGCATTATTGCCGTCCCCACAGGGATCATCACTAGTGAAATGGCCTTTGCAGCGCGTAACAAAAAAGCTGGACATGAAACCTGCCCGGGCTGCGGCAAAGAAGGCCATGATGCGGATGCTGTGTTTTGTAAGTATTGTGGTGTGATGTTGTAAAAATAGTATCGTGAATGCAAAAGGGTTGAGCTGAAGCAAAGAACCAAATAAATACTAATTAAACGGTCTTCGCAGGAGTGATATTTCTTCGTCATGAAGATAGGATTTTGATTACCGATTTTACAAATCTCTCCGGGACAAGAATTTTGCGAACCGCGTACTTCATTTTTCCAAATCTCTCAATATCTCAATATCCCAATATCCAATATCCCAATATCCCAATATCCCAATCTCCCAATCTCTCAATCTCCCAAAGCTCAATGCAGGGAACACAAAGAGCAAAGGAGACACAACGAAGAGAAAAAATTTAACCATAATAGAACAAGCGAAGCCTTTCAATATCCTTATATTTAGTAAAATTCTATCAAAACTTTTTACTATGAGCTTCAACTATGCATTTAAGAACTGTAAGTTAACCGCGCTGGCTGTTTTATTCCTTTTGACAATTAACCAAAATTCCGTTTCGGCGCAAACCACCTCTGCTGAAACAAAAGGATATGGCAAAGCTTCTTACAATGCTGCACAAACAGGGAAATTTATGAAAACCTGGCTTGTTGCCGGACCTGTTTCCGTTACCGGCGGGGATGCTAAGCCTGATGCTAACACGCAGGAAAAAGTTTTCAAAACAGATATAATTTCTGCGGTGAAGGTCATTTCCGCCAATCCTGTTTCAACCGTATCAGTAAATCAGGAAAATTTAAAATGGCAGCTTATTTCTGTGAGTGATGATATTGTAGACCTGGATAGCCTTTATAAGAGAAAAGATTATGTATATGCCTATGCATTGGCCGAAATTAAAACTTCGGCGCCCACCAGTGTGATGCTGGCAGTAGGAAGTGATGATGGAATAAAAATCTGGCACAACGGAAAACTTGTCCACGATAACTGGATACCCAGAGGGGTAAATAAAGATGAGGACCTGGTACCATTGAAACTCGTAAAAGGAAGCAACCAGTTACTGCTTAAAGTGCAGGATATGGAAGGCGGCTGGGGTTTTGAAGCGAGGATGCTTGATAAGACTGCGTTGACCGATCAGTTGAATGCTGCAGCTGGAAATGGCAACATTGATAAAATTAAAATGCTTATTGATGGGGGTGCAGACATTAATGCCGCAAATGAAATTGGCATAACTCCGCTGATTGCAGCAAAAATAGCCGGGAGAGATGAGGTGGTCCAAATGCTGTTGAAGAAAGGCGCTAACAATAAAGCTGTTCCATCTTCTGAAATTTTGGCTGACAACTATTATCATTCTTTAAAAGGAAAATTGGGGCCGGGTATTGCCTTGTTAGTAGCAACAGATGGAAACGTATTGTACAGAAAAGGATTTGGCTATGCGGATGTAAAGAACAAAATTCCGGTCACTCCCGATACAAAATTCCGGATAGGATCTGTTACCAAACAATTTACTGCTGCCGCCATTTTAAAACTGCAGGAGAATAATTTATTAAGTGTGAACGATAAGTTGTCAAAATTTATCCCTGATTTTCCGAGGGGTGATGAAGTAACCATTCACCAGTTATTGACGCATATTTCAGGAATACACAGCTATACGGACAATGATGATTTTGTAGGTAAGGTCACCAAAACCATTTCGCAAGACTCTTTGGTGAATTTAATTAAAAAGAGTGTTTATGATTTTAGCCCCGGGGAAAAATGGCATTATAATAATTCAGCTTACTTCCTGTTAGGATATATCATTAGCAAAGTTTCCGGTAAACCATATGCGCAATATCTTAAAGAGACATTTTTTGATCCCCTTCAAATGGAAAATACAGGTGTCCATTATGCCGGTATAAAACTGGAGAAGGAGGCAAAAGGATATTCAAGGAATAATAACAAATATGAGGAAGGCCTAAACTGGGATATGTCATGGGCCGGGGGTGCCGGAGCTATTTATTCAACGGTAGATGATCTATTGAAATGGAACCAGGCGTTATACGGAGGCAAAGTGCTGAAAGAAGAGAGCCTGGCTGCGGCAATGACGCCTGTAGTTCTAAAAAACGGTGAGCGGCCGTCTTCCCAATATGGATATGGACTTGCTTTTAATAAATTCAGAGGGGAAGATGTTGTAGGTCATAGCGGAGGACTTCATGGTTTTATAACCCAGCTTTCTTATTATCCCAAAGAAAAACTAACTGTTGTGATGTTTTCAAATACCGATCAACCGGAGGTAAATTTTGATCCTACCAAAATAGCAGAAGCGTTTTTATGGGAAAAAATGGATAAACAGGTATCGTACACCGAACTTGCCGTAAAGCCAGCAAACCTGCAACGTTTTACCGGCAGGTATGAGCTTGCAAATATTGGTGTAATGACGATTACAACGGAGAATGACAAAGTGTACGAACAGTTAAGCGGGCAGGCAAAATTTGAAATATTCGCCATGTCAGACGATGAGTTTTTTCTGAAAGTTGTTGATGCAAGAATAAAATTTATAAAGGATGAAAAAGGAGAAATAAATCAGCTGGTAATATTTCAAAACGGGCAGGAATTAAAAGGCCAAAAATTAAAAGAAGAAGTTACTATAGAGCTCACGCCGGCGATACTGGATAAATATACTGGTAAATACAAGCTGAACGACAACATCACTGTTACTGTTTCCAGGGAAAATAATAAGCTCTTTGCGGAGCCAACCGGTCAGTCTAAGCTTGAAATGCTCCCGGTTTCAGAAACTGATTTTGTGATAAAAGAAATTAACGCAAAGATTTCTTTTGTAAAAGATGAAAACGGGAAAGTAAATAAAATCAAGTTGAACATGAATGCCACGGATAGTGAATTGCCAAGACTTGAATAATTTTCATCGTTATTGGTTTTTGAAACCTCGATGATGGAATACAAAGAGCACAAGGGAGACACGAATACACTACGACGGGAGGCGTTTTACGTTGTGTTCTTTGTTTCCCCAAAGCTTCAGGGCTTAGTGACCTTCGTGCTTCCCTTTTTTCCTTCTTATGATAATAGTGTCCGCCTATAAAGATGTGCTGTTTAAGTTTTGATAGTGCCCTCCCGAAGGTTTAGGAGGCAAAATCGATGTTTCCACTTGCTATACGGCAAATACCTTAGTACTTCCCCTAATTCCATATAGAAACTTTCCCTGTGGCATAAAATCACAGTATGCGTTCAGTAATGGGGAATTAGTCACATTTTATGAGTAAATGAATGCGCAATGTTAAAAAAATAGGCAGTATTAAAATGGGGCTGAATTTTTGTTCAATTAATATCAAATCTCTCCAAGATGGGAATGTTGGCTAAAACAGCGATGATCATTGATGACGATGAAGACCTCGGCCGCCTTTTGACGTCAATGCTCGAAGACAGGAAGATCCTGGCCCTTCCGGTCCAAACATTACATGAAGCCGAAGAATACCTCAGCTATATGAAGCCGACCGTCGTTTTTCTCGATAATAGTTTTCCCGAAGGATTAGGGATAAATTTTATCCGCAATATTCATCAGGCTGACGAAGAAATAAAAATTATCATGATGACCGCCGATTCAGCATCATGGATAGAAGAAAAAGCAAAGGCAGAAGGCATCAATTACTTTCTCAGGAAACCGTTCAG
>JANWHX010000019.1 GCA_025450235.1 Chitinophagaceae bacterium
ACCCGTATTTCGATGAGAAATTGCGAATAGGTCTTTCTTGTTCTTGATTTAAAAAAACGACAAAAGGAATTAGGACTGATATTGGCCACGCCGGCAATCTCTTCCAGTTGAATCGGACGCTTAAAGTTCTTTAAACTGTATTCATAGATCGCATTGATCCGGTCCTTCTCATCTTCTGCAAGGTCATACTTAAAGCCAAGGGATGATAATGTAGTCAGTTGTTTGCAGGTAGCAATGACATTCAGCGCTTCCATCAACAGAAGGATACGTTGATTATCGCTGGTATGAAGAAGAGAATCAAGTAACTCCGCAACTTTCTGGCGGATATTCCCGGTAATCAGCACACCTCTCTTTGCTTTGTCCAGCAAAGACCTGATATGCGTATTCTCGGGGAGCTGAAGAAATTGACTGCCCCAGAAATCTTCGCAGAAGTGAGCTACTCTCACATCCGGTGATGCGGGCGCATCTTCATCGAAATAAGCGTCATCAAACCTCCAATAATGCGGAAGATTAGATCCTATCAATACTACATCACCCGCTCTAAATTGTTTGATACTGTCGCCGATGAATTGGGTGCCTTCACCCTTTTTGAAATGGATGAGTTCGACTTCTGTGTGATAATGCCAATGGTTGTCGGCATAAGGAACAAGTTCCTGTTTCACGCTGAAAGAATGATGAGGTTCTTTCGGCACTTTGAATAGTTTGGGTCTCATAACAGCAAGTTTTTTCGTTATTAAGCATTCAAACCCGTCAGGGAAAGAACAGGTTAGTAACACCAAATTAACCTATCTCTCCAAGGGAGTGTAATATTTTTGCGGAAACGTTTCCGTTGAGTTTCGGTGGGACGGTTAATATGCCCGAAACAGCATGTCAAGACCTTGTGCACAGACTCATTTTTTAATTAAGTTTGTAAGATGCTGAGGGAAACGAAGGGATATAAAGTAGTCTCAGAATGGCTTGCGCAAAAAGGGTTTCATCCGTTCCTGTTCCAGGAACAAACATGGCAGCACATACTCAATAATGAAAGTGGTCTTGTCAACGCTCCCACGGGTTGCGGAAAAACGTTCTCTGTTTTTCTCGGAGCTGTTATTAAATTTATCAATGATAATCCCGGGGGCTATCTAAATAAGAAGACGGCAAGACATGGATTGCAATTATTATGGATCACACCCCTGCGTGCCCTGGCTAAAGATATCGGCAGAGCCATGGAAGAGGTGATCGATGAATTAGGAATTGGATGGAAAGTAGGCATAAGAAACGGCGATACTTCCATAGCAGAACGTCAGAAGCAAAAGCTCCAGATGCCGGAGGTCTTGATCATCACCCCGGAAAGTTTGCATTTGTTGTTGGCACAAAAAGGATATGAAACTGTTTTCAGCTCAATGCAAATAATAGCCGTTGATGAATGGCATGAATTGATTGGGAGCAAGAGAGGAGTGCAGGTTGAATTGGCAGTCTCAAGAATAGCCGGAAGCCGGTTGTCAATCGGCAGTCGGCAGTCGGCAGTCCTCAGTCAACAGTCGTCAGTCAACATTAACGGCCGCCCAGAAGAACTCTTTCAACATCAAGCGACCGACTCACCACTCACGACTCACGACTCACGACTCGCGACCGACTCACCACTCACCACTCACGACTCACCACTCACGACTCACCACTCACCACTCACGATTCACGACTCACGACTCACCACTCACCAATCATCCCTCAGCATCTGGGGAATCTCCGCTACCATTGGCAACCTCGACGAAGCAAAAGAGGTTCTCATGTCTCCATTACAAATCCCCGGGGTGATCGTTAAGGCGAACATGGATAAACGAATTGAGATCGAATCCATCTTTCCTGATGAGATTGAAAAATATCCCTGGGCGGGTCATCTTGGAATCAAACTGGCGCATAAACTAATCCCCATCATTGAGCAAAGCAGAACAACCCTCATCTTTATCAATACAAGAGGGATGAGTGAAACCTGGTACCAGACCTTATTAAACATTTGCCCTGATCTTGCCGGTTCTATTGCATTACATCATGGATCAGTCGATATGGAATTACGGACATGGGTCGAAGAAAATTTACATACCGGTAAATTGAAGGCAGTTGTTTGTACGGCAAGCCTTGATCTTGGTGTTGACTTTCGTCCTGTTGAATCGGTGATACAGGTAGGTTCGCCAAAAGGTGTCGCCCGTTTCTTGCAAAGGGCGGGAAGAAGCGGTCATAGTCCCGATGCCGTCAGCAAAATCTATTTCCTGCCGACACATTCTTTGGAATTAGCGGAGGCTGCGGCCTTAAAAAAGGCGATCAGTGAAAAAGTAATTGAAAGCCGGCAGCCCATGCTCTTGTGTTACGATGTGTTAATACAGTATCTGAATACGCTGGCTATCTCGGATGGCTTTTTGCCAGAACAGGTTTTTGCAGAGATCAGGAAAACGTATTGCTATAAGCATCTATCCGGCGATGAATGGGAACAGTTGCTTCATTTTATCACTGCCGGCGGTAAAGCCTTGCAGCAGTATGATGACTACAAAAAAACAGAAATTGAGGATGGTATCTATAAAATAAAAAGCCGGCGACTGGCATTGCGTCACCGCCTGCATATCGGCACTATCGTCAGTGAGGCGATGATGAAAGTACGGTTCATAAGTGGGGGCTACGTAGGCGTCATCGAAGAATACTTTATTTCAAGATTGCAATCCGGTGATGTATTTACGCTGGCGGGTAGAAATCTCGAGTTTGTGATGATAAAAGAAATGACGGCATATGTTAGAAAAAGTAATTCAAAAAAATCTATTGTTCCAAGCTGGCAGGGGGGACGGATGCCATTGAGTGCGAACCTGGGGAAGATTCTGCGCGAAACGTTGAATAGTGTCAGTGCCGAATTATCTCCCGATAGCTATAGGGATGTGAGTAAAAATTCTATTCCGTCAGGGTCCATCCTCACCACTCACAATTCACCACTCACAGAAGAACTGCAGGTTTTGCAACCATTGTTTGAGCTGCAGGAACGATTATCGCATGTACCGAAAAAGAATGAACTACTTATCGAGCAAATAGAAACCAAAGATGGATTTCACCTGTTTGTATACCCGTTTGAGGGAAGATTGGTCCACGAAGCGATGGCAGCAATCCTTGCTTATCGGATCAGCCGGATCAGGCCAATTACCTTTTCTTTTGCGATGAATGATTATGGGTTTGAATTGTTGAGTGATCAACCTGTTCCGGTGGATGACACGAATGTGTATGAACTGTTCTCCCCGGAAAACCTATTGAGCGACATACAAAGAAGTGTGAATAGTACGGAAATGGCCCGGCGAAAATTCCGTGATGTAGCAGTGATCGGCGGTTTGATCTTCCAGGGGATGCCGGGCGAAAAAAAGAAAGCA
The DNA here is from genome assembly GCA_025450235.1 of Chitinophagaceae bacterium. Classification (GTDB taxonomy): domain Bacteria; phylum Bacteroidota; class Bacteroidia; order Chitinophagales; family Chitinophagaceae; genus VBAT01. Next base: position 3,381 of record JANWHX010000019.1, read on the forward strand.
AGACATTTACAGGCGTCGGCTTCTCTTCTGTTCAATGTATTCAGCGAATATGAACCGGGCAATTTACTATTGCGTCAGTCCTACCAGGAAGTATTCGATCAGCAAATGGAAGAAGTAAGACTAAGAGATATGCTGGAGCGGATACAGCAATCAAAGATCATTCTTACGTTTCCCGAGCGCCTCACTCCTTTCTGCTTTCCGGTAAAAGTCGATAGCATGCGGGAAGATATTTCGTCCGAGAGATTAGAGGACCGGGTAAAGCGAATGCAAATGGAACTGGAATAGTGTAAGATTGTCACATTATTTGAATGTATTACTCTTTTTTTCCAGTCCACTAATGGATAAAAAAAACTTCCGCTCCCTTATTTATTGTTGCAATAACACTATTTCCATTTTATTTTTGCTGCCCTATGAGCACTTACCTCTCGCATATCATCGGGAAAGATCATTTAATAATGAGCGCTGAACGGACATTGTTCTGGGAAAATGAATCTGCATTGATCGTGGCTGATCTTCATGTAGGAAAGACCGGGCATTTCCGAAAAGCCGGAATTGGCGTGCCACAACAAGTGTATAAGGATGATCTCCATCGGTTGCTGTCCCAGATACTTTTTTTCAAGGCGCAACGATTGATCATTGTGGGTGATCTTACACACAGCGTGGCGAACAAAGAAATGGACCTGTTTAGACGGTGGCGAAAAGATTTTCCATCCTTAGATGTACATCTTGTCAAAGGCAATCATGATATACTGGCTGAAAAATGGTATGGCGAAGCCGATATCCATGTCAGCGCAGAACAATTTACGTTAAACAATTTTTTATTTGTACATGATATAATGACAAAGGGAATAAAAGCCGGCAAGGGGCAGTATATTTTCGCAGGTCATGTTCATCCTGGTGTCAGCATAAGAGGCCGCGGACGACAATCACTCAGCTTTCCCTGTTTTTATTTTACGAAAAAACATTGTGTCTTGCCTGCATTCAGCCGCTTCACCGGGACGTACAGGGTAGAAGCAAAGGAGGGGGAGAATGTGTATGCAATAATTGAAAATGAGGTAGTGCCGTTATGATCGTTCGCACCGCAGGAAAAAAAACAACAGGTTAGAAACCTCCCATCAACGCTTTTTTCTCAGCTGATCGTAGTTTAAGTTGTAAATAAACCTGAGGGTTAATTCATTTGCATGTCGTAAAGAAAAGGTTTCGGCGAGGTTACTAATATAGTTTTGTTTCAGTATTCCGGTTACCAGGTCATAATCACCTAATGCATTCTTGTATCCCGCGATCAGCCTGCTGCCTAAACGGAAGTCCCATGTAAAAAAAGCATCAAGGTTGAAAATATTGATATTATCATCCCTCCCGGGAATAAATGCTCTTGGAACCGGGTTTCCACGTTCATCTACATTTGCAAAACTATTATAGATCACATTGCTCCAATAATGTCTTGCACGCAACGTAAGATTGATGCGCGGCGTAAAATTGTAGATCCCCGATAAGATCGAAGTCACATCCTTGAAATCCACAAAAGCGATGATCGGCTCACTTGTCATGGGCTCCTTTCCTGCATATACGATATAGTCTGTTTCTCCTTCATGCCGGTGCGAGAGTTCCATTGAGAACTTATTGCTGAAACGATACCGCATACCAGCCTCGATGACATGGTATTTTTTTCCCGGAGTATTGAAAAAATGAGAAAGTAAAAAGTTGTAATTGAATAAGAACTGTTTGCGGACATCTGTGTTACCGGTAATATTTACAAAACCATAAGCGGGGCGACGGGCATATTTTGAGTATTCTGCATGGGGAATAAAATAACCTTGTGGATAAGCCAGCAGGAAATAATCATGCTGATCGGGAATATAGGTAAGGTTCAGCGCTGTTTGCCAGAAATTATTGAAGGTCCATGTTCCGGTTCCTTCCAATGTCAGGTCAAGAAATTCATCTGGTCTGTAAAGCCGCCTGTAAATTGACCTGAGCACTAAATTATAATTGAGGAAATTTCGGCCCGGAGTAAATTGACTGTAACTAATTGAACCGATGTATTGCGTCTGATTAGCGGCAGATATATAACCGAGATCGTTCGGATCATAATTGGGGGAAAATATCACGTTCTGGAAGTAATATTGAAATTTACCACTAACCCTTCCTGCTCCCAGCAGCGAATTAAAACCGTCATAAGAATTAGCCTGGAATACCTTAGTGTAATGACCCGAGGCCTTGAAATTGTAATTGTTCGTCTTATCATATAAACTCAGGTCGATACCGGTTACGTTGGCGTCCCTTGCCGACTCACTTCTCAACACATTTGTGTTGGTCAATGTTATATAGGATCGTCCCTTTAACGCCTGGTCGAGCACCAGGATATTGTAATTGCTAAGCGTGTCGGTTTGAATCTTTACTTTATCGCCGGTTGTTTTATCCCGGATGGTAGCATACATAGGCGATGTGATAACATTAAAAACACCAATGCCTAATTTCTTTTTAGTACGACCCGATAGCTTCAATCCATTGTATAAACGTGTTCTTGCAGGGTTTTTCAGGATTTCGATGTTTGGATCTACAGCGCCTAATCCAACGATATTTGAATAACCGCGGGGAAAATCACCAATGCGACGGGAGTAAAATAATCCGGCTTTATTAAAGATCTCAGTTCCTTCTGTAAAGAAGGGGCGGTTTTCCTGGAACCTTATTTCATATGGAGTAAGATTGTTCACCACGTTATCAGAAACTACCTGCCCGAAATCCGGTATTATCGTGGCGTCGAGTGTAAAACTTTCATTGATGCCATATTTTACGTCCACGCCTCCACTGATCAGCCAGTCCGTTTTATATTCGCCGTTTTGCGGTGTGCTGCGAATGCCCGTAGATATATAAGGCGAGAAATTAAGCCGCAAAGGAGGAATAACGTTTTCAAGATTTTTTAAGGTCCCAAACTGGTTTACAAACCCATTGACATTAGGATCCACGGGATTCCAGAAAGTAGTTTCATTATTCCGCCGCTCCGACCGAAGAAGTTGCAATCCCCAGTTCTGTGTGTCTTTCCTGGCAAACCTTAATGATAAATAAGGTATTCGCATTTCGGCAATCCATCCATTGGCAGTGATACTAACCTTACTGTCCCAGACAGCATCCCAGGTTTTGTCGCCATATTCACCGGCAGTCAGCCTAAGATTGGGAATAAGTCTTGCGTCTGTTTGCACATTCGAAGTAGTAACTAAGAACTGGAAACCGTTCTGATCATCATCATAAGTATCGAAGAAAACGGAGAAGTAGTCAAGATCTTTTTGCTGCTCTTCATCTCTTGCCGTGATCTGTCTTCGGATCAGGGCGGGATCACCATGGAGGTAAGCGCCGATGTAAATAGCTGAATTATCGTAAATGACCTTTACCTCGGTTCGATGAGAAGCAGCTGTGCCATGATTGGGAAAATTCTGAATGAAATCGGTTGCCAGGGGGACATTTTCCCAGGCAGCATCATCCAGCACCCCGTCAATGACAGGGGGATGACTGACCTTTACTGCTTGCAGGGATTTATTTTGAGAAAATACTTTTCCACAAACCAGCAATAGCAAAACCGGGTAAATTAGCTTTTTCAGCAGCATGTATTCCAAGCTCCACAAAGATAAAAAGACTGCTTTGAAGGCCGGAACGATGCCTCTTAAATATCTTTCGGCTGAAAAACGGGTTAATTCATTCTTTTTTTAAGGGTAACTACTTGTTCCTGTAAGTTTGTGACCATATCGGCAAGCTGGTTCACGTTCCAACGTTGCTGGGTATTCATCCTGGAGATAACAACCTGCACCTGCCACATTTCGAGAATTTCTTCAGTGTTTACTAAATAGGGATGAAAAACAGGGTTGTCACTCACCAGGGTGAGCTTATTTTTAGTCCGTCCATTTTTCTGCACCCTTTTATAGACTATCCCTTCATTTCTTGAAATCACAATACAGGCGGTATTATTTTTTACATCATCTATGTTTTCGACTTTTTCACCCACAATAACAGAGCCGCTGGGAGTGGGCAACATGGAATCACCGACAATCTCAAATGCCCTGTAATTGCCACCTGCCAACATCGGCAAAGTAAACGTGTTGAGTTCATCTACAAATTCGGGGTCGGCATACCCGGCAAGATAACCGGCAGCTGCTTTTATGGGCACAAAAGGAATGTCACTACGACCCGCTGCCAGCTTCATCGCACGCCGCTTGGCGAGATAATTACTTTTATTATCACTTACATCCTTTCTAAGCAGATCATCCAGCGTAAGTTTAAATATATCGCAAACTACTTCCAGCACGTCTATACGCGGTTCTGCTCTTTCTTCTTCATAAGCTCCGAGCAAGGAACGTTTGATCCGGAGTTTTTGAGCAAACTCTTCCTGTGTCCAACCACGCAGTTTGCGGAGATATTTAAGATTCTTATTCGCGATAGCCATAGCCTAATTTATTTAGTTGCAAATTACTAATTATTTTGACAATTGCAAAAAAATCGGGTTGTACCGCTGCCCGGTAAGAGATAGAACACGGACAACACGGATCAGATGGATCAAAACGGATTTTATCGGTGAAAATCCTTTAATCTGTGTAATCCGTGTTCCATTTTTCCAAATCAGGGCGCTACTGTCCTCTTCATATGTTTGATGTATAAAAAAAAAGTATCACTTTTGCGCTTCGTATGGCAAAAGCAAAAAAGACCGCCTCGAAGACTTCGAAAAAATCAAAGGAGGTCACTATCAGTGCAAAAACGGAGAAGCCGGTTATCCTGATCACGAATGACGATGGCATAACGGCTCCGGGTATCATGAATCTTGTAGAAGCTGTTAAAGACCTTGGTAAGATCATCGTCGTTGCGCCCGACAGGCCCCAATCGGGTATGGGACATGCGATCACGATCGGCCAACCGCTACGCCTCCATAAAGTGCATGTATTTGGCGATATCGAATCTTATGCATGTACCGGAACCCCGGTGGATTGCGTAAAACTGGCTGTCGATAAAGTACTCCACCGCAAACCTGATCTTTGTCTCAGCGGCATAAATCATGGCGCCAATCACAGCATTAATGTTATTTATTCGGGGACTATGTCGGCGGCCGTAGAGGCCGCTATCGAAAGTATTCCTTCAGCAGGATTCTCGTTACTTGATTATAATATTGAAGCTGATTTTACGGGCGCCAGGAAATATGCAAGAATGGTAGTAGAAAAAATGCTGGAGACGAAACTGGAAAAACATGCTGTCTTTAATGTAAATATTCCGTCGGTACCGGAGGAATTGCTGAATGGCATCATGGTTTGCAAACAGGCCTATGCCAAATATGAAGAAGACTTTGTAGAAAGGGTGGATCCAAATGGACGCAAATATTACTGGCTCACCGGTGAGTTCGTCAATTTTGACAAAGGAACGGATACCGATGTATGGGCCCTGGCGAATAATTATGTAAGTGTGGTCCCCGTACAATTTGATCTGACCAATTACGTTCTTATGAACCGGCTTAAAAAATTATGGAACTCATGATCTTCAAAAAGGATAACCTGAAACTCGGATTGATACTTGGGCTTGTAGGTCCTGTTCTCGGATTGGTGGTTATTTATTTCATCCAGTATTCGGCCTTGAGTTTTGGTGACTTCCTCACCAGCTTTATGAATGAAAAAAGGCTTATCACATCAATAGGCTCTTTGTCATTATTGGCCAACGTGATCCTTTTTACAGTATATGTCAACACGCACAGGGATCACACCGCCAAAGGTATTTTCATCGTTACTCTTATTTATGGTATCGGTATCTTGCTATTAAAGATCCTTCATTAAAAGCTGAATCGCTGAGCCTGCTGCAACTATTGACAGAGAACTGTCGACTGCCGACTGCGAACTGCGAACTGCGAACTGCCGACTGCGAACTGCCGACTGCCGACTGACCACCCATCTTTCATATCTTTAAACGATTTTACTATCTGCGATAAAAACAGACATGAAGCGGGCATGAAATATTACATCATTGCAGGAGAAGCATCCGGTGATCTCCATGGCAGTAACCTGGTCAGGGAACTGAAGAAGCTCGATACGTCCGCTTTGGTCCGCTGCTGGGGTGGTGACAAAATGCAGGAAGCCGGGGGAGAGTTAGTGAAACATTATCGTGATCTCGCCTTTATGGGTTTCACTGAAGTGCTCGTGAACCTGCGAACGATTCTCCGCAACCTGAAATTCTGCAAGGAAGATATACTTCAATTCAAACCTGATGCATTAATCCTGATCGACTATCCCGGTTTCAATCTTCGGATCGCCAAATGGGCAAAAAAACAGGGACTATTTACTGAATCCGGAGGAAAACTGATCTTTTATATCAGCCCGCAAGTGTGGGCATGGAAAGAAAACCGCGTAAAATCAATGAAGCGGAATATTGATAAGATGCTGGTGATACTTCCTTTTGAGAAAGATTATTTCAAAAACAAATGGAACTGGGACGTCGAATATGTAGGACATCCTCTGGTGGAAGTCATTGAAAGGCACAAGTCGCAAGGCCCAACGGGAAGGGGAGAGGAAGCCCCCATTATTGCACTGCTTCCCGGGAGCCGGAAACAGGAGATATTAAAGAAGCTTCCAGTCATGCTGGAAGTGACTAAACATTTTCCCGACCATCAATTTACTGTAGCTCAGGCTCCGGGGATACAGGACGATTTTTATAAATTATTTACTGACCGTTATCCCAATGTAACCATCGCAAAAAATAAAACGTATGATCTGTTGCTCCGGGCAAAAGCGGCACTGGTGACATCGGGAACCGCTACACTGGAGACGGCATTGTTTGGCGTGCCCGAAATTGTATGTTATAAAGGCTCACCTATATCATACCAAATCGCAAAACGGGTTATCAAAGTCAAATACATCTCGCTTGTCAATCTCATCATGGATAAACCCGTAGTAAAAGAATTGATCCAGGATCAATTGACTGTGGAAAACTTAAAAAAGGAATTGATTGAGCTACTCACTAATAAGGAAAGAATAGCATTAGTTCAGAAAGACTATAAAGACTTGAAAGAACTACTCAGCCTGGGTGGAGATGCTTCGGCGAAGGCAGCACAGTCAATTTTTAGTTTTATTTCCTGAGCAATTTAACGGCCAATATGATCAGGCAAAGAATAAAAATCAACAGGCTGATACGGTTAATGCCGTGCATGTAACCGATCCATTTGCTTTTAGGCCGGTTGGGATCCTTTTTTTTCAGGTAGAGATACTCGGCTATTTGATTCCAGACGCCCATAACATGAATTCAAAAGGCAAAAGTAAAAAATCAAAACTGAACCCGATAATTTCGTAATCCGGGGTACTGTCCGGGTTTCGATGGGATTAGAACACGAATAACACGGATCAGATGGATCAACACGGATTTATCCGTTGAAATCCCTTTTAATCTGTGTAATCCGTGTCCCTTTTTACTTCTCCTTGCTTCTATAAAAGAGAGAAGCCCTGGAAGAATCCCGGGCCGTTCACATAAGAAACCCAAACTACTGCTATATGAGAAGAATTTTCGGAGTGGACTAAGTTTAATGGTTAACGTTTCTGATTACCACACAAAGAAACGAACAGAATAGACAAAAAAAATGGATGGTTTAGCGAACGGAAGTTTTTACTACATGAATAGCTTTTTTCGGGGAATGAGTTGTAGTTCCGTCCCGGCGAAAGGAGCCGGTATTACATATTATCCTTTAAAAAGTTACCTTAATTATAGCACGAAATCGGAGTCGGCCTTTGACCGTTGAGCAGTTTCATTCTTTCTTGGCGGTTTTCTCCCTTCGGCCGGTCATAAACCGCTTTCAACATGTATTGCTGGTCCTCGTTGTAATCAAAAAGGCCAAATCCACCGTACCTGTTCCCCAAAGGCTTTTGTACAAACAAGCATTCATTATTGGAATTATCACACAAGCCGAAGATAGATGCCAGTATGATGCGCTCCCTGTTGGCGTTGAAAGTAGTTTTAATTAAATAATTTCAGCCAATGAAGTATAAGGCCTTTCTCTTCGATCTGAATGGCACAATGATCAATGACTTATTGTATCACATCAATGCCTGGTATCGAATCTTAAATGAACTGGGCGCAGGCATTTCCATAGAACGGGCCAGGCAAGAATGCTATGGCAAGAACCAGGAATTGCTCGAGAGGGTACTTCCGCAGAGGTTTTCCCAAGAAGAAAAAGATAAGATCAGCCTGGAAAAAGAAAAACAATACCGAGAAGAATTCAGGCCTCACCTTAGGTTAATCAGCGGGCTGGAAGCCTTGCTGAAGCAATCAAAGAACGCTGGTATTAGAATGGCCATTGGTTCGGCGGCTATCCAATCGAATATTGATTTTGTTCTCGATGGGTTGGATATAAGACATTATTTTGATGCCATTGTAAGCGCTGATGACGTTACACATAGCAAACCGGACCCCGAAACATATATAAAATGTGCGGGCAGACTCGGCATGGACCCGGATGATTGTTTAGTGTTTGAGGATGCACCCAAAGGGGTTGAGGCGGCAAAAAACGCCCATATGGATTGCATGGTCATAACTACACTCCACAAGCCAACAGAGTTTAATGGCTGCAGTAATATCAAAGGCTTCATAAAAGACTATAATTATTTTACCGTACCATAAAAAAAAATGCGGAATTGATTTTATATTTATCCTTGCGCAGAATTCTATAATCTTTATGACAAAATACCAAAATCAAACCCGGATGTTGGCAGCAGTTGACTGTATCATCTTTGGGTTTGACGGGCAATCACTCAAGATTTTATTGATCCATCGGGGAATTGATCCTGAAAAAGGCAAATGGAGTTTAATGGGAGGGTTTATCGAACCAGATGAAAGCCCCGAGCATGCTGCAACTCGAATTCTGAAATCACTTACCGGGTTGGAGGGGGTTTACCTGGAACAACTTTTTACCTTTGGCAAACCTTTGCGGGACCCTATCGAAAGAACTTTATCTATTGCTTTTTTTGCGTTGATCGACATCCATCGATATGAAAAGCAAATTAGCGATGAGTATCATCCGGACTGGTTCCCCTTAAATAAGGTCCCCAGGCTTATCTTCGATCATAATGAAATGGTGAAAATGGCAAAAGATAAATTACGTTATAAAGCTGCCCTGCACCCTTTATTGTTTGAATTATTGCCCAAAAAATTTACGCTTCCGCAGTTGCAAAGTCTTTATGAATCCGTGTATGATACAGGGTTCGACAAACGAAATTTCAGCAGGAAAGTATTATCTACCCGGCTGCTGGTAAAACAAGAGGATAAAGACAAGGGGAGTTCAAAGAAAGGGGCGTATTATTATAAATTAAATGCAAAAAAATATAAGGCCAATTTCCAGGCATTTTTAAATATCATACCCAATGCCCATTTGTTGTAGGGACCCGCGATAATTTTTTTAAATCCCTCACAAGTGTTAATTTGACACGAATTGCCCGCCGGAATGAATACATCGTATGTCATAGGAGTGGATTATGGAACCGACTCTGTTCGCTCTGTAATAATTGATGCCCATACGGGTGAAGAAAAAACAGCTTCTATATTTTATTATCCTCGGTGGAAAGCGGGTTTGTTTTGCAATGCTTCGCTGAATCAATTTCGCCAGCACCCGCTTGATTATATTGAAGGGCTTGAAACAACTATAAAAGATTGTTTGCAAAAATCCGGACCAGAAACAGCAAAAAATATAAAAGCAATTTCTATTGATACTACAGGCTCTACACCTGTTGCGGTTGATGAAAGCGGAACGCCATTGTCTTTGTTACCGGCATTTAAAGATAATCCCAATGCTATGTTTGTGTTGTGGAAAGATCATACAGCAACAAAGGAAGCAGAAGAGATCAATGAACATGCGAAGAAAGTTACACCCGATTATTTGCAATTCGTCGGTGGTATTTATTCTTCCGAATGGTATTGGGCTAAACTCTTGCACATATTCCGGGAAGATAAAGCAGTACACTTCGCTGCTCATTCATTTGTTGAGCACTGTGACTGGATACCTTTTTTACTGACTGGAGGAAAAAAGGAATCACAATTAAAAAGAAGTGTATGTGCAGCTGGGCATAAAGCTCTTTGGTCTCTTGATTTTTGGGGATTACCTCCTAGTGATTTTTTTAAGGAGATTGATTGGCGGCTCGACAAAATGGTCGGTGATCGTTGGTGGACCCGGGCATTTACCGCTGATTGTCCCGCTGGTAATCTCTGTAATGAATGGGCGGATAAATTAGGACTCTCAACTGATGTTGTTATTGGCGTCGGTGCCTTTGATGCACACATGGGTGCAGTCGGCGGACAGATCGAACCTTATTACCTGAGTAAGGTAATGGGCACTTCTACCTGTGATATGCTGGTAGCACCAACTGGTGAAGTAAAAGATATTTTGGTCAAAGGAATTTGCGGACAGGTGGATGGTTCGATTATCCCGGGTATGATCGGCATGGAAGCCGGGCAAAGTGCTTTTGGAGATGTGTATGCCTGGTTTAAAAAATTAATAAGTTGGCCACTTGATCATTTAGTATCCGATGAAAAAATAAAAAATGAAATCAGTGATAAATTAGTTGCATCATTAAGCAATGAAGCTGCAAAGCTTGCTATTGATGAAAAAGATGAACTGGCAATTGATTGGCTGAACGGAAGAAGAACTCCCGATGCCAACCAATTATTAAAAGGCGCAATCATCAATCTTGATTTGGCTACTGATGCCCCACGATTTTTTAAAGCATTGGTTGAAGCCACTTGTTTTGGTGCCAAAGCAATTGTTGACCGTTTCAATGACCAGGGAATAAGTGTGAAAGGTCTTATTGGTCTTGGTGGGGTAGCCAAAAAATCGCCGTATATCATGCAAACAATGGCCGATGTTATGAATATGCCGATCCGTATTCATAAAAGTGAACAAACATGTGCTGCCGGGGCGGCAATGTTCGCAGCAACCGCGGCGGGCATCTATAGTAAAGTAGAAGATGCCATGCAGGCAATGGGCCAGGGTTTCGATACCACCTATCACCCTGATAAGACAAAAACAGAAATTTACACAAAACGATACGGGCGGTATAAAAAATTAGGTACATTCATTGAAGGAAGTGAGTGATGAACTGTGATTGTTGTGTAAAGCAACAGTCGAAAAGCAGGCACTCACCATTCCTCATTGACCATTCATTAACTCACAACATGGGCAAATATCAACACATACAGGAAGAGGCTTACGAAGCCAATTTGCAATTGCCAAAACTTGGATTGGTGATGTTCACGTTCGGTAACGTAAGCGCTGCCGACAGAGATCTTGGCGTTTTTGCGATTAAACCGAGCGGTGTTCCCTATAATAAATTAAACCCGGGAAAAATGGTGATCATAGATTTTGAAGGTGAGGAAGTGAAAGGAAAAATGCGTCCCTCAAGTGATACAAAAACACATGCAGTTTTATATAAACACTGGACAAAGATCGGTGGCATTTCGCATACACATTCCATATATGCAACTGCATGGGCGCAGTCATTGAGAGATATTCCCATCTTTGGCACTACACATGCAGATCATACTACAGTTGACGTTCCTTGTGCACCACCAATGGATGATAAAATGGTACTGGGGGATTATGAATATGGGACGGGTTTTCAGATTATGAATTGTTTGAAAGAAAAGAACATGAGCTATGAAGAAGTGGAAATGATCTTAGTAGGTAATCATGCTCCTTTTACATGGGGGAAAACCGCAGAGAAAGCGGTATATAACAGTGGTGTCCTGGAAAGTATCGCTCAAATGGCCTGGCTCACGGAACAGATCAACCCAAATGCTGCACGGTTAAAAGAATCTTTGATAAGAAAGCATTATCAACGTAAACATGGACCCGAATCTTATTACGGTCAATAAAAACCTATAGTTAATGAAAGCAATTCAATTTGTAGTGATTAGTTTCGTACTGTTCAATGTAGCCTGTAACAATGGTACCGAGAATACGAATGAAAAAAAAGAACCCGAAACCAACGAAATGAAAGCAGGTATTTCAGAAAAGCCGTACGGCACATATGAACAAAAGCCCGTGACAGAATATACGATTATCAATGCAAATGGTATGCAGGTCAGCGTCATCAATTATGGGGGCGCTATAACTAAACTCATAACTCCTGATAAAAATAAAGTCATGGGAGATGTGGTCACAGGTTTTGAATCATTGGAGGGCTTCCTTCAAAAGGGGGTTCCCTATTTTGGCGCATTGATCGGGCGATATGGTAACCGAATTGCAAATGCAAAATTTACATTGGACGGAAAAACGTACACACTGCCGGCCAACAATGGTCATAACAGCCTGCATGGAGGCGACAAAGGATTTGATAAAGTGTATTGGAACATAGATAAACAAGGTGACAACAGTTTAAAACTGACTTATCTTAGTAAAGATGGTGAACAGGGTTATCCGGGCAATCTGAATGTGGAAGTGATCTACACATTAACATCCGACAATTCATTAAAGATCGATTATACAGCCACCACCGATAAGCCCACTCCGGTCAATCTCACCAATCATACGTATTTCAATTTATCGGCGGGTAAAGATTCTACTATTCTGAATCACGAGTTAGAATTGAAAGCGGATAAATTTACTCCCGTCAATGACGAGTTGATACCCACCGGCAAAATTGCAGATGTAAAAGGTGGGCCGATGGATTTTACAACGTCCAAGACGATTGGTCGTGATTTGGATGCCGCGGAAGGTGGAGGTGGTTTCGATCACAATTGGGTTCTGAATAAAAAGGGAAATGCCCTGGAGAACGTTGCTACATTGTATGAGCCAAACAGCGGAAGGATCATGGATGTACTCACTACTGAGCCGGGTATTCAATTTTACTCCGGCAATTTCCTGAATGGAACATTAACCAACACGAAAAATGGTCAGAAATATATAAAGCATGCCGCCCTTTGCCTGGAAACGCAGCACTTTCCTGATAGTCCGAACAAGCCAACCTTTCCTAACACTATTCTCAAACCCGGGGAGACTTATAAGCAAACAACGATCTATAAATTCTCAGTGAAGTAGTGAGCAACATATAATAAATAGCCAATTTACAATAATCTGAAACCGGTAAGGGCAATTTTTTAGCAAACAGTGGCCGGTACTGTTAATGATGAAAAAACTTTGATCCCAGCATGAAGAATCTTAAAGACCTTGAAGTATGGTTTGCCACCGGCAGCCAGCATTTGTATGGTGAAGAAACATTAAAGCAGGTAACCGCACATTCACAGGAAATAGCGGCATTCCTCGATGCAGAGGAAGCTATACCGGTGAAGGTCATATTCAAACCGGTTTTAAAATCAACAGATGAAATATTCGCGTTTTGCCAGGATGCGAACAATACAAAGAACTGTATCGGTGTAATTGCATGGATGCATACCTTTTCTCCTGCCAAAATGTGGATCGGGGGGTTGAAGATTCTACATAAACCATTGTTGCACCTGCATACGCAATTCAACCGCGATATCCCATGGAAGGAAATTGATATGGATTTTATGAATTTGAATCAATCTGCGCATGGGGACAGGGAATTCGGTTTTATCATGACAAGAATGAGGCTGGAGAGAAAAGTAGTAGTGGGTTATTGGCAAAATGAAAAAGTGGTGCTGCAAACGGGTATATGGATTCGGGCCGCTGCGGCATGGCATGACTGGCAGGGAGCAAAATTCGTTCGCTTTGGCGATAACATGAGATATGTAGCCGTAACAGAAGGAGATAAAGTAGAGGCAGAAATAAAATTTGGGTATTCGGTAAATACACATGGCCTGGGCGATTTGGTTAAGGTGGTAAATGAAACCAGTGATAAGGATATTGACAAACTCGTAAAAGAATATGAGGAAAGTTACAATGTCGTTGTTTCGTTGCGTAAGGGCAATGAGAATCATTCATCGTTAAGAGAAGCGGCTAAGATCGAGATTGGGTTAAGGAACTTTTTGAAAGCAGGGAACTATAAAGGCTTCATCGATACATTCGAGGATCTTCATGGCCTGAGTCAATTGCCTGGCATAGCTTCTCAAAGATTAATGAATGAAGGCTATGGTTTCGGTGCTGAAGGCGATTGGAAAACGGCTGCATTAGTGAGGGCCATGAAAGTAATGGGAAGTGGTTTGCAGGGTGGCAATTCATTCATGGAAGATTACACTTATCATTTTGAACCAAATAATACGATGGTTCTTGGATCACACATGCTGGAGATCTGTGAAAGTATCGCATCCGGTAAACCATCCTGCGAGATACATCCTTTAGGTATAGGAGGAAAAGCTGACCCGGTACGACTTGTGTTCAACGTGACCGGTGGTGCCGCATTGAATGCATCAATTGTTGATATGGGTAATCGTTTTCGATTGCTGGTAAATGAAGTGACTGCAGTTTCACCGAAATACGATCTGCCAAAACTGCCGGTAGCAAGAGTGTTGTGGAAACCACATCCGAACATGTATGATGGATTGGCGGCATGGATCTATGCAGGCGGAGCACATCATACCTGTTACAGTCAAAACCTTACTTCTGAATATTTACAGGATTTTGCGGCGATGGCCAATATTGAATGTGTAACGATTGATAAATACACGGAGCTTGATAAGCTTAAGAATGAATTGAAGTGGAGTGAAGTGTATTATAAAATATTATAAACAACCAAACGATCACGATTTAAAGCTTGCGTATGAATAATAGGCTCGTCTCGGGGGACTATATCATATTTATTATCTACTTTATCATTGTTGCTTTTTATGGCTATTGGATCTATCACAGGCGGAAACGCCGCGAACTGGACTCCAAGGACTTTTTCCTGGCTGAAGGTTCGCTCACCTGGTGGGCCATCGGCGCATCGCTGATCGCATCAAATATTTCTGCAGAACAATTTATCGGAATGAGCGGCTCAGGTTTTAAGATGGGCCTGGCCATTGCAAGCTATGAATGGATGGCGGCACTTACTTTGATCATTGTGGCGGTCTTTTTTATGCCGATCTATTTAAAGAACAAGATCTACACTATGCCTCAGTTCCTTAATCAACGCTACAATTCTACGGTGGCGATGATTATGGCGGTATTCTGGCTGATGCTCTATGTGGTCGTCAACCTCATGTCCATTTTATATCTCGGTGCCATTGCTATCAGTGGCATTTCGGGATTGAATGTGTATGTGTGCATCATCATGCTTGCTGTCTTTGCTATACTCATCACACTTGGCGGCATGAAAGTGATAGGCTATACCGACGTAATACAGGTTTTCTTTTTAGTGCTCGGGGGGTTAGCGGCTACCTATATTGCGCTTAACCTGATAGCCGAAAAGTCTGGTCAAACAGGAATTCTTAATGGTTTTAAATTGCTGACAAGCCAGGCCGGTGATCATTTTCACATGATATTCGGCCGTGGCAATTCCAACTATATGGATCTGCCGGGGCTGAGTGTATTGATCGGAGGTATGTGGATCGCAAACCTTAGTTACTGGGGATGCAACCAGTATATCACACAGCGTGCATTGGGTCAAAGCCTCAATACGGCCCGCAGCGGCTTACTCTTTGCTGCATTCCTGAAATTGCTGATGCCACTAATAGTTGTGATACCGGGTATAGCGGCCTTTGTGCTATATCAGAAAGGAATGTTTCAAACTGAAATGCTGGACTCTAATGGAATGCTGGATGTAAATAAGGCCTATCCATCTTTATTGGATTTGTTACCTGCCGGCTTAAAAGGACTTTCGTTTGCGGCGCTAACCGCAGCTATTGTCGCATCATTGGCAGGCAAAGCAAATAGTATTGCCACCATTTTTACGCTTGATATTTATAAAAAAGCGATTAATAAAGAAGCCAGTGAAAGAAAAATGGTTTCATTGGGACGTATCACGGTGGTAGTCGCCATGGCCTTAGCCGTGGTTCTTGCCCTATTACTTGGCGAAAAATTAATGGGTGAAGGAAAACAGGGTTTTCAATACATCCAGGAATATACAGGCTTTGTATCACCCGGAATATTTGCCATGTTCTTTTTAGGTTTCTTCTGGAAAAAAACAACGTCTAATGCTGCTTTATTTGCGACGATCGGAGGTTTTGTTTTTTCTGTAGTGCTTAAGTTCCTTCCACAGATGGTTGACCTTTCAGGATTGGCCTCAACCGGGTTCTCAAAAGATAATGGCAGCGGCGTTTATGAAATCCCTTTCCTCGACAGGATGACCTTTGTATTTATCCTTTGTATCATTGGCATGTACATAATAAGCAAGATTGAGAACAGCAGGGGCGTGCAGGCAAAAGGACTCGAGATAGATGCAAAGATGTTTAAACCAAGTCCGGCATTTTTGGCGGGAACACTTATTGTGTGCGGGATCCTTACGGCTTTATATGCTATTTTTTGGTAACTGCTATAATAAGTATGAAGTATGAGTAAGAACAAATATCTTTTACCTTTCATTTTAGTCACCAGTTTATTTTTCTTCTGGGGATTTCTCAACAATCTTAACCCAATACTTATCCCGCATTTGCGAAGGGCATTTAGCCTGAATACACTGCAGGCCTCACTGGTAGACTCCGCTGTTTACTTTGGCTACTTTTTCATGGCAATACCGGCGGGAATAATTATGAAGAAATACGGTTATAAAACCGGGATCCTGATCGGGTTGTCTTTTTTTTCTGTGGGCTGTTTCTTATTTATACCTGCTGCCAATACCATGCTTTACGCTTTTTTTCTCGGCGCCCTTTTTATCGTGGCATGCGGCCTGGCGATACTTGAAACAGCAGCCAACCCTTACGCGACTATACTTGGGCCGCCTGAGACATCCACGCAGCGATTAAATTTTGCCCAATCATTTAATGGACTCGCCGCTTTCCTGGCCCCTCTTATCGGTCGTGAACTGATACTCTCGGAAAAACCATTGGATGATGCCGCGGTCAGCGCTATGACCAACGAAGCAAGAGATGCCTATTTATTATCTGAAACATCGACAGTAAAACTTCCCTATATCATTCTGGGCTGCTCTATATTAGTGGTAGCGGCTATATTCTTCTTAACAAAATTACCTGACAAAAAGGATGAACAGGAAACCGCTAAGGCAGGTTTTTTTCACGCGTTCAGGCACAAACATCTCACACAGGCGGTCATCGCCCAATTCTTTTATGTAGGTGCACAAGTATGTATAACCAGCTTTATTATTTTGTTTGCTACCAAGGCTGCGAGTATAAGTGAAAAGGAAGCAGCGTATTATTCCAGCGCGGCAGGTCTGGCCTTTATGATCGGCAGGTTCGTGGGCACATTTTTAATGAAGTTTATTCAGCCACCCAGGCTATTGGCGATCTATGCGATATTTTGTATCCTGTTGTGCCTGGTCACTATTTTCGGATCTGGCATGATAACGTTGTATGCCGTGATCGGGATTGCATTTTTCATGTCAATAATGTTCCCTACTATATTTGCATTAGGTATAAAAGACCTGGGCCCTGATACAAAAGCAGGGTCAAGCCTGATCATCATGTCGATTGTTGGCGGCGCTGCCTTGCCTCCTTTACTTGGATTAATAGCAGATCAGACCGATAACATACAATACGGTTATATCGTGCCGATGATCGGGTTTGTGGTCGTTTTGTTTTTTGGGTTGAAAGGATATAAACACAGCGAAAAAGGAACTGAAGTGTTGCAATAATTTAATCCAGCTGTTATGCGCCACTATTGTCTTGCTTTGGATCTTAAAGACGATAAAATCCTGATTGCTGAATACGAGAAGTATCATCGCAATGTATGGCCGGAAATCCTTGTAAGTATCAAAGATGCAGGCATTGCGCACATGGAAATTTACAGAACCGGTAACCGGCTATTCATGATCATGGAAACAAATGATGATTTCAGTTTTGAAAAGAAAGCAAAAGCAGATGCCGGCAATGAAAAAGTACAGGAGTGGGAAAACCTGATGTGGAAGTATCAGCAGGCATTACCGGGAGCAGAACCTGGGGAAAAATGGATGCTGATGGAAAAGATATTTCAGATTTGATAATGAGGCCGGGGCTGGACCTATAAGGTTTCGTAAGACGCCGGCGGCTAGAGATTCTCACGAAAACCTTATAGGTTTTTTAATATAAGAAAATGTTCAGCTTACAAGGTAAAATAGCTATAATCACCGGGGGCGGGAGCGGTATCGGCAAAGCCATTGCAAAGATGTTTGCAAAGCAGGGAGCCCAGGTGCACATATTAGACTTTGATAAAAAAGGATCTGAGGAAGCTGTAAAAGAAATCACCTCGGCAGGGTGGACAGGCTATGCGGTGCAATGTGATGTCAGCAACCAGCAGCAGGTAAAAGAGATCGTCGATGTAATTGCT
>JANWHX010000020.1 GCA_025450235.1 Chitinophagaceae bacterium
AAGACTATATGAATGTAAAAGGAAATACCACATTGGTATATGATCCTGCCACCGGGGGAACAAGTCCTTACCAATATAAAGAATTAACACCCGAAAGTTTACGGTCTTTTGAAGTAGGCTATAAAGGACTTATCAATAAAAAACTATTGGTCGACGCTTATGCTTACTTCGGTCAATATTCTGATTTTCTCGGCCGCATTCTCCTGATACAGCCTCCGAACATCGTGAACAAACCTTACTCGATTGTTACCAACAGTGATACTAAAGTAAAAACATGGGGAGCGGGGCTCGGCTTTGACTATAAGATGGCCAGGAATTATTTCTTGTCCCTGAATGCCTTTACCGATAAGCTGACAGATGTGCCCAGCGGTTTTGAAGCAAGTTTTAATACCCCGGAGTTCAGACTGAACGCTGGCGTTGGTAACAGCGGCCTTGGCAAAAAAGAAAGAATTGGTTTTAATGTTAACCTGCATACACAAAACGGATTTTACTGGGAAGGCTCCGGCTTTGCTAATGGCGATGTAAAAGCATATACCACTCTTGATGCACAGGTGAATTACAAACTTCCGAAGGTAAAATCAATGATAAAACTGGGGGGCACAAATATCACAAACAAGTATTATCAAACAGCATTCGGCAATCCTTATATCGGCGGCTTGTACTATGTAAGCTTTGCCTACAATATTTTATAAGAATAGATAATCAGAGCATCTTTTATTACCGCCGCTAATTCAAAACTACGAAACGAGCCTGTTGCAAAGGCTCGTTTTTAATGCTCTTTCCAAATCCGCAATGAAAGTTCGTGGCGGTGGACTTAATTCTTTCGGACAGTACGGAGAGGACTGATGCTATTCCAACGTGCGATCAGTTGATCTATCATGCAAGTTAAGTTACGAATAATTCATTTTGAATACATACCGAGGCTCGTAGATTCGTTTTTTGCAAAAAAAGTGAGTAGACAATTACCCGGGAATCAATTTCATCAAATAAACTTCACTTTAACTGCGCCCTCCGTTGGTGGATCTTATTCCGCAGCCGGTTAAAAAATGTCACCCGTTCCTTCTCTCCCACCGTACTTATCATCATAGATTTTCTCATGAGATTGGTCAGATGATCAAACATGGCCGTATTGAACTGTTCATTTCGTGTTGCCACAAAGTATATCACTCCATGGTTCAGAAATGTAACGCGTGTATCGTTGAGTTCTGCAAGAATAGAATTATCTCCCATAATGAGCTCGTTCACAAATAAACGATATTGGGCAGCGTTGGGGGTTGGCTCTTGCCCGATAATGAACTTAACTCCGAGCTCCGCCTGCCGCTCAAGATGGCTTACGAGGTCTTCAGTCTTATCATAAATGATCTTAGCATCCTCGCTTTTAAGCGATCCCGCCTGAAGGTAAAAATCTATTTGACGCAGGGTGTTATTTATGTTTTCTATACTCCAGATCTCAGTAGTCGGCACCAGGTTATAATAATGAATGACTTTTTTACTGGCATCCGCAAACTTTAAATACCTTGGATCGTCAAAAGCAAATTTTACCCCTTTCATAGCATCATCGTGAAGGATCGATTTCATCCAGAAAAAATATTTAAATGTCGCTAGTTCGGGGATCTGGAAATAGAAAAAGGGAGGAATATCCTTTAGCAGGTAGTACAAATGCTTTCTTTCAAAACTGTTTACATACTGAAATTGCCTTAAAACATTCTCGAGCCATACTTCAAAACTGTTCCCCGAATTGTTCTTAACTATCCCCTGAAAGATAAGGGCATCACTTTGCAGGTGTAGTAGCTGGTCCATGGAGATTTTGAAGTGACTACACAATTTGTATGTCTCTTCCAGGTCAATAGGCTTTTCGCCCCTTATCCTTCTGTAAGCGCTATCATTGCTAATCCCCAGAACATCGGCAACTTCATCAACAATAGCGATATGAGGAGGCAATTGTACCTTAAGATGCTGAAAGAAACGAACCTGTACATTAGTCGCTTCCATAGCGGCATTTAGTTTTGGTTAAAGTTGCAAATAGAGACTACCGTTTTAGCAAGAAACCGTCTTATGTGCTAAAAGTAGCGGCATTTTTTGCAAAAACCAATTTCGATTTTCCTCCCGCATACCGGTATGTGGCATTTTTTACGAAAAGCTGCAACTCTGCCTGATTTATCAATTAGGCGCCCGGCTATTGCGATGGTAGCTTGCTCTTATTAAAACAAACACCATGACACAAGCTTGTTGGCCCGCTCAATCATCCACCAGGACCATCCCTCCTGTTAGTGTGAATTACATCGTTGCTAAAACACATTTCGGAATCACCAAATTATTAAACATGAAAAAGCTATCGTTCCTGATCTCTTGCTTTATTGGGTTGATTAGCGCACAGGCCCAGCAGGATTCAACCACCCCGGTTGAGCCGCGCAAAACTTTTAACACTTCTGTCCAAACCCTTGACAAAAAAACTATCCAGGGAAGACTGTTTACCATTAATGACAGCCAACTGGTATTGAAGAAATATTCAGATAAAATGTATGCGATTGCCGGAGACAACGTAGGAACAGTAATTCTAAGAAGAAAGAACAGCGCTTTGCGCGGTGCATTGATTGGTTTTGGAATAGGTGTTATTTCTGGTGTAGTCATTGGTTTTGCCAGTGGGGATGATCCCATTGTGCAACCGGGACCCAATGATTTCCTGGGAATTGGGGCGGCTATGAACAACGCATTCGCAATGACGGCCGAGGAAAAAGCTGTAGCCTGCGGAGCGGGTCTGGGCGTAGGAGGTGCTATTATTGGTACTATAATAGGAGCGGTTGCCAGGAAAAAGTTCATAATTGGTGGAAGAAAAGAAAAGTTCCGTGATCTCCAGGCAGAACTCATGGCCAGGATCGTACAGAAATGATCCCGGTAATAACATGCAGATCTGAATAAATTGAGTACGCTCCCTGACCTGGGCTGTGATTTACCAGAATTTAATCCAAAGGGTTTTTAACCGTAAAACATCCAACTATGGTACTGACATTGCTTTATCTGCTCCTTAAAAAAATAAGGAAACAAGGCTGGGCTCGAACAAGAAGATATATCAGTTTCCGGCTGTTTAACCGATCGAACCAGACCCTGGCTACTCTCCTATTATTATTGTTACTCATGTCTGTTTTTCTTGTAGCGCAAAAAACAGGTCCGAGACTATAAAGGGTGTAGCGGTCCTCGTCCCCAAGTTTTCATTGGGGGTTGAATTGATCAAAACATTTATTAAGAAATTGTCTCCCATAAGCGTGAAATAAGAAAATCCGTATCTTAGCCACCTGTTATTTTTATACCAAAAAACTGTTTATGAGAAAGACCCTATTCCTGGCAACTTTTATTTTCCTGATCGTAAACTTTGTGTCAGCGCAATCCTCACGGCTGGGAGTTTTTGCCGGACCTGTGGCAGCAAACATGTTTCAAAAAGTGGGTGGCGTAAAACATAACACTGATTATGGTGTTGGAGCTACAATTGGAGTCCTGTTAGATGTACCGATGCAAAAACGCGGCAGTTTTCAGCCCGGCCTCAACTATGTCGGTAAGAATTCAAAAGACGAGTTTGAACAAGGCGGGTCAATCATCAAGACAGAGACCATGCTTCATTATATTGAATTGCCCCTGAATGTTATTTTCAGACTGCCGAAAGGCGATGGTAACTTCACCCTGGGAGGCGGTGTTGCAGCAGCGGTGGCCATTGATGGCTCAAGGACCAGTAGCATCAATACCGATAAGGAAGAGCTGAACTTTGGAGATGAAACGACTGATGATTTCGGGAAGTATGATTTTGGTATAAACGCATTAGCCGGTTATGAGTTTAAGAATGGCTTCTTTTTACAACTCAATTACAACCACGGTATCAACAGGCTATTCGTTGGCGGGGACCCGGAAGACAAACTTTACAACAGGTATTTTGCTTTGCGGGTGGGACTCTTTATTGGTGGTAAAAAATAAGATCGATAACTTATAAAAAAATTCAGGATTGCTGTTTGCGGTCTTTTTTATTTTGTTTCCCCGGTTACCAATGCATCACAGTTTCCGCAATGTATCTACTTTTTCTCTCAGGACATTAAAGAAACGGCTCCTGTCTTTTTCATCTGTTTTGCTTACAAGGGTTGAGCGACTGAATAATGAATCGAACATACCGGATATTTTATGTGAAAAGCGCTCATCGGTGGTAAAAAGGTAATTGAACACCCCATAAGTGATCATCGAAATCTTTTTATCGTCAAGAGTCAGTAACATTGTATTATTACCCATGATAAGATCATTTAAATAAAATTGTATTGGTGCTTTGTAGGATACGTCAGTCGCACCCGGCATAAACTTCAAGCCTTTCTCTGCCTGCAGTTGCAAATGATCCAATGTTTGTTGAAGCGATTCTGTCACTGCAAGCAAATCGTCGTCACTTTTGAAATTGCCGATCTCTTTATAATATACTATTTGATTGATCGTGGTGTTGATGCTTTCCAGGTTCCACAACTCCTCTGATGATATCTTGTTTTGCTCCTCCAGAATTTGCTGCCCGATTAAAAAACATTCATAGTAGGGATATTCTTTCAGTGAAAACGTCTTGTTATTAAGCTCAGGGCGATTATGGAAGGTTTTTGACCAAAAAAAAGTTTTGAAAGCAGACAGTTCCGGAAAAAGATAAAAATACCAGATAGGAATATCCTTACAGAAGTATTTGATACTCGTTTTCCTGAATGTATTAAAATTCCTGAATTTCGCGAGAATATTATTGAGATAGTCCGCAAATTCGATCGGGGCAGTATTGATACCCGGCGCATCAAAAAATGCGGATTCATTTTGCAATTGCAATAGCTGGTCAATGGAAATACGGTAATGCTCACATATTTTTTTTAACTCATCAAGTGTAAGTGGCTTTTCTCCCCTGATGCGCCGATAAACACTGTCCGGGCCCAGCTTAAGCAGATCGCATAGTTCATCCACCACAGAAAGATGTGGCGGGATGTTGTCCTTCAGATAAGTAAAAAGTCGCTGTTGTAGTTCGCTGTTTTCCATGTGCAATGGAAATTACGGAAAATCCATAAACCACCGGATTCTGTTTGCGGATAACAGCAAAACAAAACCAAAAAAAAGAATAAAGTCTTGATATCCCGGTCAACACTTATAAAGTTATTCCCCACTTATCACTAATAGCCAAACATCAAAAAGGGGGAGCCGGTTTCCATTTTGATCCGGGTCCGGGCCTACGCATTTTTGTTATGATATATTTCTTACCGATAAACAAAGACTATAAACAGGTACCCCAGGAAAACAGGGATCGCCGAAAACCTGGAAGAGAGTAGGCAAAACAATCAATTTTAAAAAGATGGAAACACTAAATCACCAGGAAATAGAACATCGTCTATTCAGAGAAACTAAAAAACAGGAGGCGGTCCTCAATGCTGAATATGTCACTGTCTTCGATGCAAGCATGAATGGAAGCAATACGGATTTCGCAAAGGAGAGACTTAACATTCTGCGGGTAAAAAACGCTCACGATATTGCCCTCACACGCCAAAAACCGATCGATACAATAAATTTACCCGTCTCCTATGACTATTCAACGCCGGAAAGCATACATAAGGGCCTGCTCTTAAACGGAGCAGTATCCGCCTGCAATCAGGAAATTTTCAGGGCGCATCTTGATAAAGCTGAGATAAGCCTTGCGTTGGTGAATGGCCAGCTGGGAAAAATTGTCTATGCCGCTAATAATGCAGCCGGATTTATTTGGAAGAACGTCGTGTTGCGAAAAGTGTATCCATATGATGTGGAAATAAAAGTTGTTACCGACATTGAATTGCCCCCAAACAGGGCCACCGTATATAAGCTCGAGCCCGGTACACTGAACCTGGCATCGGTTGGCCTGCGCGGAAACATATTTAATTTCATAAACTTTCGCCATGATCCTGGCCGCACGAAGTCGGCCGGACACTGGATACCTTTCCTGAAATCAATAAGCTCTCATGGAAGGATCACTGAAGACAAATACGAAAAAAGAATCACAGACACCGTTTCGCTAATAATTCCCAAAGGAATAAAAGAATTTGTAGTGGGCTCCATAGGAAGTGTAGTCGGCGTGTCCTCATTTGATCCACACTATCCTTCGCAAGGGCCACAAAACTATGGCTATGGATTTGTTGATCTTAGAAGCAAGCTTGATTCGAACCTGCAGATAATGATCGATCCTTTAACTAATGAATATAAGGCACCTCCGGGAGGAATTCAGCTATCGGTGAGATTGGAGATTTCACAGTTCCATGAATCATCATAGAAAGTTGCCCTTTGTCAATTGGAGTTTCTATTGCATTCGTTGTCTCATCACTTCATAGAGGATCATCCCCGTGGCAACAGATACATTCAATGAATCAAAATTTCCTTTCATGGGGATCTTTATTTTTTCGTCGCAGATCTTCAGCAGGGCGGGGTAAATTCCTTTTTCTTCACTTCCCATCACGATCGCACAAGGTTCTTTAAAGCTGCAATCAAAAATATCCCGGCTTCCTTTTATTTCACTGGCAAAGACTTTTATACCGTTGAGATGTAATTCATCAACTGCTTTCATTAAACTGCTTACCCTGCATACCGGGATTTTTTCCAGCGCACCGGCTGAAGTAAGTATTGCATCTTCATTTAACGCTCCCACTCCTTTATCCGGAATGATGATCGCATGCACCCCACAACAAAATGAGGTTCGGGCAATGCCGCCAATATTGCGGATGTCGGTAATACTATCAAGGATCAAAAACAAGGGAACCTCCCCTTTCCCGACGACAAATGAGATGATTTCCTGGAGATCATGATACTGCACTTTTGCAATTTGTGCCACACATCCGTCATGATCTGTAATATTAAAACTATTCAACTTTACAGCCGGAACATAGTTAACGGGAATGTTATGACGTGACGCCAATGTTTTTATTTCATCAATGGCTTTGTTCTGGGCCTTTGCATCAATATAGATCCTGTCGAGCTGATTGCCGGACAGTATTGCTTCCTTTACGGCAGAAGGGCCAATGACAAGCGAACTTTTTTTGGGGCGATGTGGGTGCCTGAAATTTTTCACCTTTCAAAGAAACAAAGAATAATAAGAAATCCCTTTGATAGATAATAAAAATCCGCCCCGCATAAGCGGGGCGGATTTGAAAAAACAGTTATTTGAAGATTATAAGCCAAATGCTTTTTTCACTTTTGATACATAATCCAGCTTTTCCCACGTAAATAATTCCACTTTTCTCTTTGCTATTTTTCCATCCGGGGAAACGAACGTCTTTTCTACCACCTCTGGTTTGCGGCCCATGTGACCATAAGCCGC
>JANWHX010000021.1 GCA_025450235.1 Chitinophagaceae bacterium
CCGACAGCTAATGCAAAAACCTTTGTTATTGCTTCTCATATTGATACCATTATCAACGCCGGTAAATTCGATGGGCCCCTGGGAGTATTGATGGGATTAGATCTGATGGAGAAAATCATTCAACTAAAAACGCCATTACCATTTCATATTGAGCTGATCGGTTTTTGTGATGAAGAAGGTTGCCGTTTCCATACCACCTATCTTGGAAGCCGGGTCGTTGCCGGTTCATTCGATAAAAAATTACTGGACGTAAAAGACGAAGCTGGAGTTTTACTAAAAGAAGTAATTAAACAGAACGGCGGCGATGTAAATGACCTGAGTAAAGATGCGATTGCAAAAAAAGATTGGTTAGGGTATTTTGAAATCCATATCGAGCAGGGGCCTGTATTATATGAAAGGAATATCCCTGTCGGGATCGTTACGGCAATTGCAGGGCAGCGCAGGATCGAAATAAAGTTTACGGGTGAAGCGGGACATGCAGGCACAGTGCCGATGGATATGCGCAAAGATGCGTTGACTTGTGCCGCAGCATTTATTGAAGCCGTTGAACAGTATGGCCAGGACAACAAAAAAGAACTTGTTGCCACAGTTGGTAAATTGCATATTTCTCATTCAGCCAGCAATGTAATACCGGGAGAAGTGGTATGCAGCCTCGACCTGCGAAGCGCCGATGAAACAAAAGGAGAATCGGCCTATGATGCGCTAAGAAAGAAAGCTCATGAGATCTGCAACAAAAGAAACATAGGATTAGAATGGAATTTAATTCAGCAAACAAAACCGGTCGCTTGTGATAATGCATTGAATAAATTTTTGAAGCAGTCTATCGATGAAGCCGGATTTGAGATAGTGGAATTGGTTAGTGGTGCCGGGCACGATGCAGTGCCGGTTTCGGAAGTGTCACCGGTTGCCATGCTGTTTGTAAGGTGTTTTAAAGGAATCAGTCATAATCCGCTGGAAGATGTGGAATTGAAAGATATAGCGGCGGCAATAGAAGTTTCTGATAACTTTATTCAGCAATTAATAAAAAAGCAAGCCAAGAATTGACATCAAATGTTTTCCTTCGTGAGCATTGGTGCCGGCGCAAAGTCTCAGGATTCTTGCTTAATAAATCTAATAATATGGAAATATCCGCCTTAACAAGAAGTGTCACAAAAAGAAATCACGCTATCATTTCGCCGGATGGTTATGTTAACAGTAATATTCCGGGCTGGAAACATTGTACGGCAAATGTCGTTATCAATGAAGCGATGGGGGCAAAATTCTGCCAGATCATCACTACGCTGAATAAAGATGGAGAACTGAAAGGGGAGACCCATGCAGCGGAAATATTTTTCTATGTCATAAAAGGAAAATGCCATGCAAATGCAGGTGGTGGGGAAAAGGAATTATCACGCGGACATTATGTTTACGTACCGGTTGAAACCGCTTATCAATTCAACAGTGAAGAAGATGGCACACAAGTGCTTAGTTTTCATAAAGTCTATGAGTCGTTGCCCGGCGGGTATTCACCGCCGCCACCTGTCATCTTTGACAAAGCATCCGGCGATGGAGAAAAATATCTGGGCGACCCGGCTTTACGTATGCAGATATTGTTGCCTGATAAACCTGCATTTGACATGGCCGTGAATATTTTTACTTATGATTCCGGCGGCCATCTGCCTTTTGTAGAAACACATGTAATGGAGCACGGCTTACTATATTTGCAGGGACAAGGAATATATATGCTCGATCATGAATGGTACCCGGTAAAGACAGGAGATTCTATATGGATGGCGCCATATTGCCAGCAATGGTTTACCGCGATGGGTAAAGAACCGGCCGTGTATATTTATTATAAGAATGTGAATCGTTTTCCGACAATACAGTAGTGAGTGGTGAGTAGTGAATGGTGAGCGAGCCTCACTCACAACTGACCACTGACAACTCACAACAATGACTCTGCACGATCTAAATACCTTACCCGCTCAGCAACTCAAGGACGAGTTACGGAAGTGCTGTGGTTCGTCAGCATGGGTAAACAAGATGCTTCCTTTTTTCCCGGCCGAAGACCTGGTGGAAATTCTGGAGGATGCCGAAGAGCAATGGTATAAATGCAGCAGGGATGACTGGAAAGAAGCATTTACTCATCACCCAAGGATCGGTGACGTTGAATCGCTGAAAAAGAAATTTACCTCAACAGGGGACCCGGTAACGAAAGGGTGGGCTTCAGCAGAACAAAGCGGTGTAAATACAGCTTCAGAACAAACTATCCGGGCGCTGGCAAAGGCCAATGAAGAATACGAAAAAAAATTTGGGTATATCTTTATTGTCTGCGCTACCGGCAAATCAGCCGAAGAAATGCTGGGGATGTTAGAATCCCGCCTGCTCAACAGTCTGGACGATGAAATTGAAATTGCGGCAGATGAACAAAACAAGATAACCAAACTACGATTAGAAAAATTATTGGATGATTGATATGAAGGGTTTGAACATATTTATTAACTGATTAAACGAACACCCCGACCCTCTTGTCCGGAGAAGGGTTGGGTATAGTCTATGAGTCAACTTACAACACACGTGCTTGATACTGCTAAGGGGAAACCTGCCATAGGTGTCCGTATTGCGTTATGTCATCACAAAAAAAACAAATGGATTGAAGTAGCTAAAGGCGTTACCAATGATGATGGGCGCATCCCGAATTTGTTGAAAAAAGGAACTGTATTGGAACTGGGTACCTATAAGCTTCGTTTTGAAACACAATCATATTTTACCAAACAAGCCATTCAAACCTTTTATCCATTTGTGGAAATCTGTTTCCAGGTAACCACTGAAGAACATTACCATGTTCCCTTATTATTAAATCCCTTCGGGTATTCTACATACCGTGGTTCCTAATGTTGGTTTTGGTGGGAATTTTGTCATGCCGACGCAGAAGACATCTGTAATTCGGTCAAAGGAACAGAACTTTGTGATCTTTGTGCTTTCTTTGCCCTTCGTGTTCCAAAATTCTATCAGCATGAACTTTTCCATACCAGACAACGAAAAAGATAGCTTACTCAGCTCCTTAAAAATCGCCAATCTTTCATTTCAGCAAACCTATCCCGGTGATAAGCCAGACCGCCAGCCCGTGCATACGGTTTATGGAGGAGCAAACCTCTTTAAATCAGATACCTGTGTAAAGATGGGAGACGTTGCTCTTAAGAACCTTCTTACCTACGCCCCGAATTTTGTGGTATTGGCCGATGTGCTCAATCTTAAAGGCTTTGTGAATTTGCCCTCTTCTGAAAAAAAGATTGACAAACTGGTGAAACGACTCGATGGAATGAGTGAAAAGAAAAGGAGAAATGAACCTGCGTGGCTGCCTTATTCTGTGTATAACAAGATCATAAAGAAACTAAAAAAAGAAGCCGTAGAAGATTTCCGGATTGACTTCGAAGATGGATTTGGTAATCGTCCCGACGATGAAGAGGATGCAACTGCCGTGAATGCAGCCAATGAATTGGCGAAAGGGATGAAAAATAAAACGATCTCTCCATTTATCGGAATCCGGATCAAACCATTTACCGAGGATTTGAAAACCCGGGGCGTCAGAACATTGGATATATTCTTAACTACCCTGTTGGAAAAAACAAAGGGTAAACTTCCTGGCAACTTTGTGGTGATGTTGCCAAAGGTTACGATCACCGAACAGGTGACAACATTGATCCGTTTATTTGAGATCATTGAAAAGAAGAATAACCTGGCACCCGGTACATTGAGAATGGAAACCATGGTAGAAGCCACGCAGATCATTATGGATGATGAAGGAAGGAATCCGCTGATGAGAATTATAAGAGCCAGTGAAGGAAGATGTATTGCTGCGCATTTCGGGACCTATGATTATACTGCCTCCTGTGGTATTACCGCAAAGTATCAAACGATGGATCATCCTGTCTGCGATTTTGCGCACCATATGACGAAAGTTGCATTGGGCGGCACAGGAATTTTTTTATCGGATGGCGCTACCAATGTAATGCCCATCGCACCGAATCGTGGAGAGAAGTTATCAAAAGAAAAATTGAGAGAGAATACAGAATCTGTTCATAATGCGTGGCGGATCGGTTATAGCCATACGCTGCATTCACTGATCAATGGCTTTTACCAGGGATGGGATCTGAACCCGGCGCAATTGCCCATGCGTTATGCGGCAACGTATAATTTCTTTTTAAGCAGCTATGATGATGCCGTATTCCGGTTAAAGACATTTGTCGAAAGAGCTGCTGTCTCTACGTTAACCGGTGATATTTTTGATGATGCGGCAACCGGCCAGGGATTGTTGAACTTCTTTCTTAAAGCAATGAATTGCGGAGCCATTACGGAAGAAGAAGCAACAATTACGGGTCTGACCCTGGAAGAAATAAAAAGCAGATCGTTTTATAAAATACTCCAGGGACGTAGAAATAAACGATGATTCCTACGTTACGATTATTAATTACTAATTATTGATTATTGAAATAAGTAGGGAAATCTTGAATTAAACTAATAATCCAATAATCCATAATAAATAATCCTCAGAATGCTACCGCATCAACTTATTAAAACCCTTTCTTAGTACTGTTCGCCCGCACCTCTTCTTCTGTTCTTGGTCCCGGAGGGCAATGTTCTTTGAGAAACTTTGTATACAACGCAGCCAAATGCTGGGATGTTCCTTCACCTTCATTGATGCTATGTGTGCGATTCGGATAAGCCATCATCTGGAATGACTTTCCGTTCTTCACCAATTCATTGATCAGGCTTTCGGTATTCTGGTAATGCACATTATCGTCACCGCTTCCATGCACAAACAACAGATCCCCTTTCAGATTTTTCGCGTGAGTAAGTGCTGCTCCTTTTTTATAGTCATCCTTGTTTTCGTCCGGCAACCCCATATATCGTTCGGTGTAAATATTATCATAGTACAATGAACTTGTAACGGGAGCAATCGAAATGCCTGTCTGGTATTCATCCGGATATTGGAACATCAGGTTGAGTGTTGATGAACCCCCGCCGCTCCATCCCCATATCGCTACCCGGGTTGTATCAAGATAATTCCACTTCAGTATTTGTTTTGCACCCAATGCCTGGTCCCGGATATTAAGCTGGCCGATCTTTTTATAGATGGCCTTTCGCCATGCCCGGCCTTTTGGAGAAGGTGTTCCGCGGTTATCGATCGAAACTTGCACATAGCCATCGGCGGTCATATCTCCGGTATACAGAAAATTCGTACCTGCGCCCCAGCCGTCATTCACGGTAGTCGCAGCAGGCTCCCCGTACACATAAAATACAACCGGGTATTTTTTAGTGCTGTCAAAATTCTTTGGTTTTGTAACCCATCCATCCATTGTAACCCCTTCTTCGGTTGTAACCTGGAAAAAAGTCGTATTGCTTTTCGCCTTGTCTTCCGGTCTTATTTTCTTGCTGATATCTTCTTCCGGCCGGAATGGCTTATGATCAGGAAGTATCACCCATTCGTTTAAGGGTCTTGTATAATAATTGGAGAAACTATGCCTGGCGAATTTGCCATTCGGTGAAATTTCATATTGATGAGTTCCTTCCTGGCCCAACGGTGAAACACGCTCCGCCTTTCCACTACCATCCAGTCTTGTTTTATATAAAAATTTCTGCGTGGCATTTACCGGCGACGCATAGAAATATACATAGCCGCTTTTTTCATCGACATTCAAAAGATCGATGACGTCATAATCGCCGTTGGTGATCTTTGTTTCTTTCCCATCACGATTTATACGGTATAAATGCCGCCATCCGTCTTTTTCACTGAACCAGATAAATTCTTTACCGGATGAGATCCAGTCCCATCCTTTTACTTCGCTCCGCCATTCATTCAAAGAGGCTACCCATGCCTCATCACTTTCGGTATAGATGGGTTTTGCTGTTCCTGTCATCGCGTTACACAAAATCACCTTACTTTCATTTTGGCGGCGATTCAACTGTTGTAAGATTATTTCTCCGGGTGCAGACCATTCCATTCTAATGATATAATGTTCATCCGCGGCTCCCGGCACATTCATCCATTTTGTTACCGCGGTATTGATATCGACAAC
>JANWHX010000022.1 GCA_025450235.1 Chitinophagaceae bacterium
GCAACCAGGAAAATGATAAAATGCAACAAATGCAGTCGACCATTGACAGCCTGCAGAAACAAATAGCCGAAACGTATAAACCCGGCTTGGGTGAGTTTATGTCTGGCATACAGACCCATCATGCCAAACTTTGGTTTGCCGGGCAGAATCAAAATTGGGCTTTGGCAGACTTCGAAATCCATGAGATAGAGGAATCGTTGGATGACATCCGAAAGTTCTGCAGTGACAGACCGGAAGTAAAGGTTATTGCGATGATCAATAGTCCTATAGACAGTGTAAGCAATGCCATTCAGCAAAAGGATCTACAATTATTCAAGAGCAGTTTTATCTTGCTGACCAATACTTGCAATAATTGTCATAAAGCAACTGATCATTCATTCAATGTTGTAACAATACCAAGCAGTCTTCCGGTAGTCAACCAGGATTTCAGACCAGTTAAGGAATGATCGTTGCTTTATAAAGTAAGAAGATGAAATTATGGTAGAATTTTTCAAACAACCCTGGCCCTGGTGGATCTCCGGGCCTTTAATTGGATTGACAGTTCCCCTGCTGTTAATACTGGGCAATAAAGCCTTTGGTGTCTCTTCAACCCTGAGACATATTTGCGCAGCCTGTATTCCCGCCAATATTTCTTTTTTCAAATATGACTGGAAAAAGGAAATATGGAGCCTGTTCTATATCACAGGAATATTAATAGGCTCTTTTATCGCCTGGAACTGGCTTTCTGATTATCACCTTATAAGTTTTGATCGCGGTTTAATTACCGAATTGAATCGTTATGGAATTTATGATCATAGCCAGGTGGTGCCGGCAGATGTGATTAACTGGAGTTCGTTGATCACCATTAAAGGATTTATCATGACCGTCGTCGGTGGTTTCCTCGTCGGTTTTGGTACCAGGTACGCGGATGGCTGCACATCCGGTCACTCGATAATGGGACTTTCAAACCTGCAATGGCCTTCGTTAGTCGCTACCTGTAGCTTTATGGCCGGCGGATTTCTCGTCGCTAATTTTATTCTTCCCTACATCTTAAAATTATAAAATGGAACAGAATGAGGAGCCCGCGAAAAACATGATTTATTCAAATTGGAAATACCTGTTTGCGGGTCTACTTTTTGGCATCCTGCTAATCAAAGGTGAGGTCATATCCTGGTTCAGGATACAGGAGATGTTCCGTTTTCAAAGCTTTCACATGTATGGGATCATAGGCTCTGCTATAATAACCGGGATGATCTCTATTTTGTTGATAAAAAAATTCAGGATAAAGACCATTGACAAAAATGAAATTGTGATCCTGCCAAAGAAATTTCAGAAAGGAAATATTTATGGCGGATTGCTGTTTGGTTTTGGCTGGGCCATAACAGGTGCATGCCCCGGGCCCTTATTTGCACAGATCGGAAGCGGGGCAACAGTTGTCATCATTACGTTGCTTAGCGCCATTGCCGGAACATGGGTTTACGGTTTCTTTAAAGAAAAACTCCCTCATTGATTTGATTCGTTAATACTTGCAATCTTTGCTAATTTTGAAAACAAAAACTGGGTATTATGCAACTTTTAAAAGACATTGTTCCCAAAGCGCTCTTGCCAGGCATTACAGGTTATTACGCTCATGGGGAAAACATGACCTTTGGTTTGGTTGAGTTACAGGCGGGCAGTAGTGTGCCCTTGCACCATCACATCCATGAACAAACCACCTATATAGTGGAAGGACAGCTCGACATGGTGATTGGTGGGAAAGCTTATTCTCTTACCGCAGGTATGTATCATGTTATTCCGTCTGATACTCCACATTCTGCAATAGCCAAGACCGATTGTAAAGCGATCGATGTTTTCAGCCCGGTGAGGGAAGATTACAAAACTCCCGATGCAGTAAATTGGCAAACAAGCGTTGCTGCCAAATGATTTGAAAGAGCCTAAGCCAACACACATGAGATTTCTTATAAGTTTTTTATTGCTTCTCTTCCTGCATATGCAAGTGATTGCACAGGCCGACAATGAAATCCAGGTCTATGCCTCGCCCACCATACAAAAGAAATGGACAATCTTTGAACTGCATACCAACTATACCTTTAAAGGAAGCAAGTTCCTCACTGATCCAAAGATGGCACATTGGCTAAATGAAACTTTGGAGATCACACATGGATTCGGGAAAAATTTCGAGATTGGGTTTTATACTTTTACCGGTTTTGCTCCTGGTGGCGGTTTTCAGTATTTAGGCAATCAAATAAGACCAAGAGTCACGGTCCCGGACAAATGGAGTTGGCCCCTTGGTGCAAGTCTTTCAGTTGAATTTGGATTTTTCAGACCCTCGGATACAGCGAAATTTTTCTGGCAGGGGGAAATAAGACCGATTATTGATAAGACGATTGGTAACTGGTATTTTGCATTCAATCCAAATATGGACTTTGTTGTTAGTGGCGATAACAAAGGCATTGGCATCTCGCCTCAATTCAAAACTGTGTATACGATAAGACAAAAAGTTGGGCTAGGTATCGAATACTATGCAGGGCTTGGCAATTTTAATGATATATTGCCGGTAAACATGCAGGAACACCTGCTGGGCCCCATGATTGATCTGTATATTGATCCTAAATGGGAGATCAATACTGGAGTTCTTTTTGGATTGACAGAAAATTCCAATCAAACTATCCTTAAGATATTACTTGGAAGAAGGATCGGGAAATAAAAACATATTTACCGCACTGATTATTGGACTAATTCCACATTTCATGTTTGAAGACCCAAGAGGCTGTCTCAAAAGGCAACTTTGGAATAGGTGCCGGTAAGGCGATAAGACCGCAAGTTTTGAACTTCAATTGCCTTTTCCTTTCCGTCTTCCTGGCAATAAATACCTTTGAGGCAGCCTCTTAAAATGCCTGTCTAAGAGTTAGGCCTTAGCTCCAAATGAAAACTGCCAAAGCTTATCAATAATCATAGTTTAATCTTAATTCCTCCATTGAAAACAAACCCTTCCGTATGTGTCCATATCTCATCAAAGCTTGGTTCGAGGTGAGAACCATTGACAACGCTTTTATAACGGCTTTGCCTTGTATCAGTAAAGTTTTCAAAATTGATATATAAAGAGAACTTTTTAAATATCTTTTCTGCCATGAAACCAAATTCTTCGAATGAAGGTGTTCTTGTACCATTCGAAAGGTATTGCTGGCCGGTAAAATAACCTTCCAATCCCAGTTTAATTACACCTTCTTTCTCATAGATCAATGCCGTATTCAGTTTATGCTGCGGTACCAATGGCAGGAACTGGTTTCCGGATAAATATTTGGCTTTAATATCTGTAAATGTGTATCCCAGGAATAATTTAAAATAATTTTTAAAGATGAATTTCGCATTCGTTTCAAATCCTGCGCTGTGTACGGGTTCTGCTGCATTAATAAACCGGCTATCGCCCGCAAGATCGGTCTGAAGGATCAATGGCTTCTTAATTATAGTATAAAAGAACATGTGATTGAAGCTGAAGGACAGGCGAGGTGCCAGGTTCGTGCGATAGTTTAGATCAGCCGTTGCCCCGTAGCTCCTTTCCGACTCTACATCACTTATCTGCAATACATTCCTGTACTGAATAGTTTCAGTTTCTTCAGTGAACAGTGTCGGAGTTTTATAACCGATACCTGCCCCAATTCTTGATGTCAGCTTAGTGTTATAATTGACCAATAGTGAGACCCTCGGAAGAAAAAAGAATTCAGTGTTGGAATAAATTGGGTTGCTGTAACCTGCAACATCCAGGCGAAGACCCGTTTCCAGTTTGATTTTCCCGGAAGCATCCCAGGTATGCTGGCCATATAGTCCGCCTGTGTTTGATGTGTTATCCCTGTTGAGACTGCTGCCCCCCTTTTCTTTGAATTTATCATACACGAAATTTCCACCCAGCACCCAGGCATGATTTCCCGCATTGGTTATGTATGAAAGATCTGAAAATGCATTATAGCTTATACCATCAAACGCGTATGCGGGAATCCTGATGGTGCGGTCAAATACGCTGAAGCTTTGCCTGATTACCAATCGTCTTTTTTCCCCGGTCATTTTGGCGAATTCAAACGTTGTAATGTTCCTCTTTGTTTTATTTTCTTCAAAGTATTGATGGTTAGCATCGCTGTGTCCATTCACCACGAATATATCGCCGCCCGTACGATCTCCTTGTGTAAAACTGTTACCCACCTGGATTGTCGTACGTTCATTGATATAGAAAAAAAGTTTGGGATGCAAAGTAAACTCCCTGGTCTCCGGTACCTCCGTGAAATCATCTTTATCCACATCATACACCGTTTGCCTGCTATACAATGCAAGTAAGCTATAGCCTGTCTTCTTTCCTCGTTGTAATGCAAAAGCCCCGATATTAAACTGGCCGATATTTGAATAATTTACAATGAAGTTATATTCAGGTTCAACCTTTGGAACCTTTGAAATAAAATTAATAACGCCTGCTATAGCCCCGCCCCCATACAATGGAGATGCGGGCCCTTTAATGATCTCGACCTGTGCGAGATCAAGTGGTGGTATTTCCAGCACACTTAATCCTCCGGAAAAATTGTTGAAGTTGGCAAATCCATCTTTCAGCAGCTGCGTATACTTGCCATCTAACCCCTGGATACGTATACTTGCATTGCCTGAAGTGGCAGACGTTTGCTGCACCTGTATGCCGGTACTTTCATGCAGCAACATGGCAACGTTTGCCGGCCGCATGTTATTTTTTTCATCTATTTCTTCGAATTCAATCACCTCTACCCTGGTCGGAACATTTTTGATAGTGCGGCTCGTTCTTGTTGACTGCACAATTACTTCTTCCTCCTCGCCTTCCTCCGCCTCCAGTTCCACTTCAAGCACACCGTTGGTAAACGGAACAGTGACCCCGACGGTTTTTTCGGCGAAACCGACATATGAAACAATCATTTTGAATTTTCCCGCCGGCAAATTCTGAAAGGAGGCAATTCCAGTGCTGTCAGCCGTCACTGACCTGTTGATGGACTGAATGCGAATCGTGGCGGCACTTAACGGTATTTTAGTTTCAGCATGCACGATCCGTACGGTCAGGATGTGCTGGCCGGCCATTGTCATAGCAAAGGACAATGCCATAACGACAAATATGATTTTGTTCATGGGTAATTTTTAGATTAATGAATTAGATCGCTGTTCACTAACCTAGTTTAGGAGGCTGCCAGATGGCAGAGGGGTATTCAATGAGATTACCGGCCAAATAAGAAGAATATATTAAAGTGTTGGCCTGGATCAATGAAGTTGTTGTTATGAAAATATGATTGATAGAATAACCGGCGCAACATGTGCAATGACAAAAAGGAGAACAACCATCATTATGGTTCTCATGTTGACTTTGACGATCGCTCATCTTTGATTCTATTGTTCCTGTTTCACCCCTGAGATCTTCATCGCCGCAAGGCCATACCGAAAGTCCAATCAGGAGAAAAGAAAGTATGAGTACAATTGGTTTCATTGTTGCAAAAGTAAATAAAGGAACGCATTCCAGCCCGGGATATTGTCTTTCGGTAGAGTCTCAGTTTGAAAATAGCCGGTAAGACGGTAAGGCGGTAAGTTTTGATTTCCAAATCATTTTTCCTTTTCGTCTTCCCGCCTTCCCGGCAAAATGAGACCTGCCCTTTTCACGTCAAAAATAAGTGGCGAGCCCAAATTGAAATCCTGCCAGCTTCGATGGAGGGTTGCCAAGGATATCTTTTTGCCAGTTGTAACGATAATTAAACCGTATCACCGTTTGTGCCGTTGGTCGAAAACTTATTGCAGGAACGAGAGAAAAAACCTCATCGCTTATGTTTCCGCCGGTGGATCTGAATTTTCCTTTGTTCCAATCCACATATTCCACGCGCAGTGCAATATTCAACACTGCATTTTCAAAACCTAAGACCGGCCTTTTCAAAACAGGCTGAACAAAATCAATAAATCCCCCCATTTGTTTTTCGCCAAATTGTTCAGTGTAGGTATCCGGTACGTCTACATTAACCCATGCCCATTCACCGGTAATATATGTGTTAAGCTTCGGTAAGGTCGTATTGAAATCGACGGCAAAGACGTCTACCCTTCTCTTCTCATCCAGCACCAATCCATCATCCTCGAATTTATTATATACCCCTCCCATGTACGACAGGCCTAATTCTCCAATCTTCCTGTTCCGGACAGCTGTTTTGGCGGTAAGCAACATGCTTCCATTAAAACTTTCCTCGAATCTTTCTTTATCCTCTTTGCTCGCCGGTAAAAAAGTTTTGTTATCGCTATTGTTAATTATCATGTCATTAAAGCCATTCGTTAAGTAGACTTCATAGCCATACACCCAATCCTTTTCATATTTCTTTCCAAACAGGCCAAATCCTGCATTGCTCCATGTGGCAGGAAGCATCTGAGTAGCCGATATGGGACGGTCAACAAATTCCCATTTAGGTCCGTCATGATTTTGATTAAAAGAACCGATAGGGTTCAACACAATTCCTCCGCGTAAATTCAGCAAAGGATTAAATTCAATGTCCATGGAGGCAAATTCTACCGCAATTTCTTTGGCCCCGTCTTCAAATTCTATTTCAGTCAGAAATTTTATTCGTTTAGAAATCGAAGAAGAGACAAACAGGGAAACTCTTCGCATTTGAAACTGGTGTCCCTCACTTATTCCATTTTCACTCAGATATTGATAGTTCGCCTCTGCATATCCTCCCAGGGCGACCGGTAACTTTCCTACCTGCAAAAAGGGACGGTTATAAGCAGCATCC
>JANWHX010000023.1 GCA_025450235.1 Chitinophagaceae bacterium
GCTGCCGAATAAATGGTGCCCCCAAGCCTGGGGTTTTCTGCCGTCGATTTAGCCGCAACCACAACGTTAGCTCCTTCCCTGGCCAATCTAAGCGCAATGGCCTTACCGATTCCACGGCTGGCGCCCGTAATAAAAACCGTTTTGTTTTTCAACGACATATTTATGAGATTTAAAACTGAAGTTAGGAAAACACCGGTTAGTAACCTTGTTTATCGCCGTAGTTCTACGGGTGAAGCAGTATTTTCGGTGGTGAGCAAATAGGTAAGTAATGCTCTGGCGCTAAAGAAATGTGAAGATTACTTTTGATACTGAAGTTGGTTTAATGGATAACAATCTGATGTCACTTGAAAAATCAAACCGTCCCAATTTTTTTTAAACCAAAAAAACAAAACACTCCGTTCAGCCAACTTCGATTTTTGCACCCCGTTTAAATCCAAATATCTGATGAGAACAAGACCTTGAGCCAAACAACTGAGAACACAACTGGTCTCAAAGTAATTCAATCCCGTTTCGCAAAAGTGAGACGGGATTGTTTCTTGAGGGCCTCGCCTGCACTACTCTCCATTCACCACTCACCCCCCACCACTCATTTCTGAAGCGTTCCGTCTTTAGCTATCTGTACAGGTCCGGTAGGCATTCTAAAGGTTACCTCGCTCATATCCTGGGTAGCTACTAGCCCCTTGCCACCAAATATATGTTTGCCTATTCCGTGATACTCGGCAACCGAGTCAGTATAAAAAAGTTTAGCTTTCTGGTCCCACCAGAGCTCAGGCGCCCGAAGCGTATCTCCTTTCATATTGATCACGACGACGCTGTCCCTGAGATATACCTTGTCCGATAATTCATGATATTTTCCATACTTACAATCAAGCCAGGTTTCAATTTTTGTACTGTCATTATAAAAATCAACATGAAGTGTTTTTGGGAATTCGACATAGGTAGAATCCGCTAATACACGCAACATTACCGGGGCAGTCAATTTTGCCTTCATCATCCCTTCCTGGCTCAGGTAACCTTCAATATTTTTGGCTTCTTCTACTTCAGTTATTCTCCTTGTCATATCATATACTTTTTTCGGATCATTCTCACAACCATAAACAAAACAGCAGCCCGTAATAAAAGCTGCTGTGTAAAAATATTTTCTGATTATCGAAATAATCTTATTCATATTTCCTTTTTGAAAACCAAAGATCGCTGACGGAGAAACCGATTGAAATACGGAATAAATTTTCCTTTAGCAGATTTTCATTATTTCCTCGTTTGATATATTCAAAAGCAACATTGATCAGGGTGACCTGGTTATTCAGGCGGTTGAAGTTTCTCAACGGCAATCCTAATCCAAATGTCGCACCTAATACAGGTAATTTCTGTTTTACCTGTACATAATCAGTACCGACAAAGAATCCCGCGCGATAGGCCACATTTCCCCAATAGCTTTTTCTTGCTGCATCCAGGGAAGGTCTCAATTCACCACCTAAACGGATTTCCATTTTATTGCGCAAAGAATCCTGTTTGCCATACATCCGGTATTCTTCCCAATTGCCCTGGTGATAATCAACGCCGATTAGCCATCCGCCTTTTTGATTTGACGGCATTCTTTGAAACATAAAGCCGGCTGTATAAGAAGCAGGATAGTCAATTTTTCCTTTCACGCCGCTCTGTTCATATACGCTGTCAATTCTGGCATTGCCGACATTCGGATTAAAAAAATAAGATTCCCTGATCAAATCCTGGGTGGCATTTAGCTTTTGTTTAAGATTGCCATAAGCACCCAACGTCAGATAGGTACTTGAATCTATTTTTACAGAGTATTGCATACCGCCACTGACATGAAAGTTGCCAAATGTGGTCGTTGTTTGAAAATTGCCGCTGGTGTATTGTACTGTATCGTTGAGAATTGATTTACGTGAACTATAGTCTGTTTTACCAAATAGGTAACCGGCGTTGATACCAAAGCTGAAATTTCCTATTTTAAAACCTGTACCGGCAGAAGCAAGATAAGATCCGCCATCGCCTTCACTTTGTGTAACGGTACTGTCTCCAGTTGGCAGATGAGGGGGAAGGGCATCCAACACTTTCCCGCCCTGGATCATGCTATAGCTGATCCTGGTAAGAGGCCGCAAACCAAAACTCATACCCCAGTTACTACGGAGAGGTATTCCAATTTGCACATGGGAAAATAAAGCATTGCTGGCTGTAAACTTTCCGGTCGTATTAGGCTCGATCAATGTCCTGTTTTCAAGATTGATGCCGATATCAAGAATGGGTCTTCCGAAAAGTAATTTCTTCGATTTCTGTTCCCTGATTGTCACAAAGGATGCATAGGTAGCAGGGTTATTATAATTGACAGATAAATGGTCGTTATAGCAGGACGAGATACTCCCCATTGCCCGGGTAGTGATGTTGGTAGAAGGCACCAGGTCACCCAATCCGTAGCGGCTGTAAGGGGAGTTATCCTGGGCAAAAACAGGAGTCCAAAAAGTAATAAAAAATACACTGAATGTAAAATGAAGATTTTTTCTCAAAGCATTGGTTTTCTTAGGGGTTATTAACTTCGCTAATAGCATAAAGACCTTTAAAAATTAAGTCCGGGTCTGCAAATATCTTGTTTTTAAGGTGCGAAGCCAAATGCACTAAATCACCCCCGGTTAAAAGCACGTTAAAGTTCCCATACCTCTCTGTATATGCATCAATAAATCCATCGATCTCTTTTGCCATCCCGAGAACTACCCCACTTAAAAGATTTGTATTGGTATCGTAACCGATCAATGGCACATTACTGTCCGCTTTTACTAAAGGAAGTTTCGCGGTGTACTGGTTCATTGCTTTCAACCGCATCTCCATACCAGGGGAAATGGCGCCACCTAAAAACTCATGATACTTATTGATGAAATTATAAGTAACACACGATCCCATCCCGATCACCAGGTTATTCTTCTTTGGATAAAAATGAACGGCTGCAGCAGCAAGCGCCAACCGGTCAGCGCCAATGGTAGCAGGTTTGCCCACCGGCGTAGTAAATCCGAGTTTAGTTAAATGACTCAGCTTATGAAATTTTGTTTTATTGCCAAGCAATTCTTCAATAGCTGAATTGTGATCAATGACAGAAGATAAAATCGATTTTCGTGGCTGATAAACATCAAGGAGGGATTGAATAGTCGCAATTGAATCATCCTCTATTACAACTGCTTTGTCTAATTCCGTGTTATTAAACACCGCAACCTTCTTTCTTGTATTTCCGAAATCAAAACAAAGCGTGATGGACATGTGATATATCGATTGACTGGCTGCGAAGGTAATTACTATCCAACTTCGAACCCGGGAAGGTTCTTAAAGTGACCATTCAGCTTTATTTTTTCTTTAAGTTGTTCCATGCCTGCAACCATGGGTATCACTTTAGTCAGGTGTCGCTTTACATATTCCTGCCGCTGACGTTCATCCAGCAGTCCAAGCAATTCATATTCTTCTTCCAGCGATAAACCGATATGATGAGCCACTTCATAGCAGCGGATTTCTTCATCGGGCTTATTAAAATCCTTGTTTACTTTTAAAAGTTTGTGAAGATCCCGGATACCCGCCATCACCTTACGCATTAATTCTATGTTCCCCTTTTCATGCGTGTCGGGATAGTTGACAATGGCGCCACTGTACAACTTATCCGGCACCGTTTTGATCACTTCCAGGATACGAAACACTCTTTCCCCTTTTGTTTTTATATCCATTTCGCCGTTATCATGCAGTTTGGAAATCTCTGCTATGGAAACCAGGGAACCAATATCCTGCATCTTGTTGTCTAATACGGTCGGTATTCCAAATGATTTTTTTTGTTCGTTACATTCCGAAATAAGTTGTTTATATCTGGGTTCGAAAATATGCAGGTTGAGATGTTCACCCGGGTACACAACTATCCCAAGAGGAAGTATAGGAATGAAGTTCGTCACGGCTCAAAGTTATTTATTTTAATAATTAGTCGCTATCCGCATGGAACCTGATGATTGAACCACATAGGACATAGAACACAATAGAAGAAAACACATAGGCCCGCCTGCTGGCAGGCAAGTCGCCCTATTTTTCAGTCTTTAACCATTTCCACCACCATAAAATTGTAAAGCAATAAATAAAAATGCCAAACTGTATTTCCAGGCTGGTTTCAATGAGGCAGCAACCGATAGATATTGCCACCAACATGAACCAGAAAAAACGATGCCGTATTTGTTTTATGAATAAAGGAAAAAAAATAATAATTGTGAACAGCAAAACTGCCGGCCACCCTGCCATATCGCCATAAACTAACCATTCATTGCTGGGAAATAGTTTGTCCCGCTCTTCTATGGATGGCAAATTTGTCTCATACCATTTTTCAGTTTCATCCCGTATATCCCCCGCGCCAACACCGAACGGGTTTTGTTGAAGAATATACCAGCCTGCTTTCAAAGATACCAGGCGGTTCGCATCACTGGTACCCGGCGTAAGGCTTTCATTTTTTAAAAACGAGAAATCGTATACAACATATTTTATCCGGTTCTTTAATGTGGGAAATGACCACCAGCTGGCAACAACAACGGCCATTACAGCCGGAATAAGAATGAAAACTGTTTTTTTTCGCTGAACTGCCATATAGATGGCAAAACATAAAAAGAAAAAATAAACCGAGACCAGGCCCGTTCTTGCCGATAACACGTGCAGGTAAACAACGAAAAAAATGATCAATGCAGCCAATAATAACCTGGCATTCCGGCTCTTTGCTATATAGAACAGTAAGCCGCTGCATAACACAGCAATAACTACCAGCCAGCTGAATCTGACATGATCATCACTTAATGGAGTGGGAAGAGTTTTTGCTTTGAGATAACTTTCATTTATCACTTCCATATTTTGGAAATATTGCCAAATACTCCAGCAACAACTAACAAATACCAGCGCCAGGAAACAGCCGGCAATGGCTCCCCATTGCTTTTCCCGCAATTGCCAATTGCCCCCAAACGCCAATGGGAGTAAAAAGAATGGGAGTTTAATAATTGAGATATCCAGCCAGGTTTGCCAATTGCTGCTCCACAACCCTGATATAAATGGTATAAAAAAAAGAAAGCTGATGGCGATCAGCAATGGGGACTTAAAGAAAAACGCAAACTGGGAAAGGATGTTCTTATGAATGGTAGTAACTGCCATGAACAGGATCATGTTTATCGTTAGAAAAGCACGGGAAACAAACA
Source organism: Chitinophagaceae bacterium (assembly GCA_025450235.1). Lineage (GTDB taxonomy): Bacteria > Bacteroidota > Bacteroidia > Chitinophagales > Chitinophagaceae > VBAT01. Next base: position 5,214 of record JANWHX010000023.1, read on the forward strand.
GACTTACCAGCATGATGATGATAGCACCAAAAATGGCACGGATGCGCCATTCATTGTGAAAGATAATCCTCATACTTTTGTAAACATACAATTAGTTTTTCATGTGGCAGGAGTTGTCAACGCAAATACAAACCGGGGATTTCAAGGCATTGGCCCGTGGTATTTCATTAGTGGAAAATGAACACGAAGGTTATATGCAATTTCTTCAACACTTGCCAACGCAAGAGGCTAAGATCATCGGCATAACAGGTCCGCCCGGTAGCGGTAAAAGCACTATCGTGGATGCATTGATCGATGTGTTCGTTGATGGAAATAAGAAAGTCGCCGTCCTTTGTATCGATCCGTCTTCACCATTTAATTTTGGCGCTTTATTAGGCGACCGGATAAGAATGAGTCAATGGTACACTCATCCGCGAGTTTTTATACGTTCCCTTGCCAGTCATGGCAGCATGGGCGGACTGAATCCTATGATCATAGAGATAACGGCATTACTCAAAGCCGCCGCTTTTGATCATATCATAATCGAAACCGTCGGTATCGGGCAAAGTGAAATAGAGATTGCAGGACTTGCAGATGTAACGGTTGTTGTACTGGTTCCCGAGGCCGGCGACGAAATACAAACGATGAAAGCCGGGCTGATGGAGATCGCGGACATTTTTGTCGTAAATAAAGGTGACAGACCGGATGCAGATCATTTTGTAAAAAATCTGCGGCAATTGCTGGCACCTGCTTACAGCCGGCAAACACACGAGATTCCTGTTATAAAAACGATCGCCTCTGAAAAAACAGGGATCAACAAACTTGCGGATGCAATCATTCGTCAAAACTCTCATCAAACGAAAGAAAAGCAAACATATTTACTTACTAGGAAAGCATGGCATATTTTGCAGCGATTGCGGATGAAGGATCTTGACATAAAAAAAATTGAACAACTCATAGTGGCTGAGTCTGAAAATGGGGGATTTAATTTATTCCGGCTGGTGGACCAAATAAACAGCAATATTAAATGAATAATGGTCCGGTAAGTATAGTAATGTGTACATACAATGGAAGCCGATTCGTAGCTGAACAAATAGAATCGATTTGCCATCAAACACACGAACAGCTGCAAATAATCATTGTTGATGATGCGTCAACCGACACTACCTATGACATAGTTAAACAATGGGCCGCCAGGGATAAACGGATACAGGCCTATAAGAATGAAAATAACCTGGGATTTAATCTGAACTTTAATAAGGCCTGCAAACTTGCGACAGGAGATTTTATCGCGATTGCCGACCAGGATGATATCTGGGAAAAGGCAAAGGTTGAGAAGTTATTA
>JANWHX010000024.1 GCA_025450235.1 Chitinophagaceae bacterium
CCTTTATAACCTGCATTTGAAAAGTCGGGGATTTTATTACCAAGACTATCGCTGGTATATACCAGTTTACCATCAATGCCCGGATATACCAGCGACATTGTTGGCGGCATGTCCTGTGCTTTACTTACAAATGCATTAACGCAGATCAGTAATGCAGCAACCGGGAAAGTTTTGATTCTCATAGCTGATTTTTACAAGAAATATTTTGCATACTGTTTCGGCAAATTTTTTATTGTTTCAATTTGCATGTCCTTGTAATACGCTTCTGCATACTCTGATTGCAATTGTATTTTTCCCCTTTGCAATGACGGTTCATCCCCTTCTGCAATATGCACCCTTGAATCCTGCAATGCCATTACTACCTGTCCGTTCACAATATGAACACTCTTATCTTCAAAACAAATAAGTTCTAATTGATTCCATTCACCATACTTTTTTTCATGATCAGTACTCCGCCTGCACCTGTTTACCAATCCCTGGCCCTGTATAAAGGTTTTGAATTCTCCATCAGTAGCATAAATAAATTGATTATTGTCCAGCTTCTTCGATTTGATGTTTATGGCTACTCCACCAAGCGCAAAATAATCTCCCATGTCTGATTCCTGTATTTGCATTTCGTGAGATCGCATCCAAACATTCCAAAATTTTCCATGAGGCCCGGTTGCATGATATAAAAGACCGTTGTCTCTTTTCTGGCCAAGACGGGGAGCATATTTTAATTCTCCCCATTTGAATTTATACTTCAGATGATAATTCTGATATTCTTTTTTTGTACTCAACCCGCCAAGTATTTGCCCGGAAACATGAAGAACAGGCTGCCCGTTTTCTTCCACCATTGTAAAGACATTGAGCGGATCATTATTTAACCCAAGAGGCAATTTTTTCTGCCGGCTTTCGTCTGTATAACCAGGCACACTAACGCCTGGCTCCGGAATACCAATAAATTTATCCCAGTTTGTTAAACTCTTATCCAAAAGCGATTGCCACGAACTTTTAAATTCGGCTTGCCCTGATCCTGATTGAATGCTAAACAGCAGCAATAGAAAAACGCAAAGACTCAGGAAAAGCTTTTTTATCATAATGGAGGTAGTTTTACCAGTTGTTATTATTATTACAAACCGAATCAGCAAATTCACGCATTTTGCAAGACAACAACTTCCTTTCGCCTCTATTTCACCATGCACATCTTAATTCTTCATATACGTGCTGCCTTATTTCGCCCATGCCTCCCCTTCAGATGTTCTTCTCCATTTGAAATATTCATCCAGTACTTTAAGTGACCCGGCACCTGGCACCGGTCCTGTATGTGCTGTTTGATTAAAGTACATAACAACAGGATTCGCATCACTGAAAGCAGGCCAGTTGGGAACACCGTTTCCATTCGGATGACCATACTTTGCAAAGTTTGTCCAATAAGTTGCCATAACTTCCGACACCTGCTGGTCTGTAACGGTCGCATTTTGACTATTGGGGTTTAGATGCTGAAAAACAAAACCAACATCCTGCCCATGTGGTGAACCATAACCAAAGCGTGGTGAGTCAGCAGGAAAATCCGGATGCTGATCGAAGTAATAATAGTATGCCTTTGTCTTTCCCATTTTTGCATGAAGACGTGCCCATATCCATGTCTGCCATCCGAATGCTGCATCACGGGCAAGGTCTCTTGCAGTTTTTGGAACGTTGCTGGTACCAACAGGATAAGCCTTGATCAGGTCATCTGCAAATTTGCCATAACGATGTTTTACGCCATTGATATAATCTTCCGGAGTTTTCGGTGGTGAAAAGCTGGCGCCTTCGTCAGAATTATAACCCACAAGAATCGGAACATCGTTATATTTTTTTGCTCCATAAAGTTTGTACTGATCATCAGGAATTACCCAACCATCAATAATGGGCCATGCAAGCCCGCGGATAGCCGGGAGTTTATCAGCGTTTACTTTGCGCATTTCGGCGATGGACGAAAAGCCAGCATTTTGGACATAAGCTGCCCCTGCATTTTCTGCATCAGTAAGCCGTTTTAAATTTTCTCCGGGAAAAGTTGTAAGCCGCGGTGGCCCGAATGATCCCCCGCTTTGTGAAATAGCGCCATGAAATAATCCTTTTGCCAATGGTGAAGCACATAGCATGCTAACCGCGATGCCTCCTGCCGATTCTCCGAAGATTGTTACTTTCCCCGGATCGCCACCAAATGCAGCAATGTTTTTTTGAATCCATTTAAGACCAGCAATCATATCGAGCAGACCGTAATTTCCTGAAACCTTATCCGGACTTTCAGCGCTTAATTCAGGATGCGCCATAAATCCAAGTTGACCGACACGATAAGCAATACTCACCAGCACCACTCCTTTTTTTGCCAGTTTTTCTCCGCTATAAGTTGTTTCAGATGTTGATCCACCGTTAAATCCACCGCCATAGATCCAAACGAGAACAGGAATTTTATCTTTTGAAGATTTTGCCGGTGTCCATACATTCAGGTATAAACAATCTTCATTTTTTCCTGAAGGTGGATTTCCTCCCTGTATAGGCCCGGGGGCAAACTTGTCGGCTTGCTTTACACCTTCCCATTTTGCAGCAGGCTGCGGCGCTTTCCAACGCAAGTCTCCAATGGGCGGTGTTGCAAACGGTATTCCTTTATAAACTGTTAACCCATCTTCTGATGTGCCCTGTACTGATCCTTCTTCTACTTTTACCGATGCTGGTTGTTGCGCTATTATCAATGCAGCATTAAACAATATAGCAACAAACAAGGCTGTACTTCTCATGATATTTTCTCCCTTTATGATCGTTATGTTGAACGCGATTTTTTTATCCCATATATACTGCAAAAACAACTCCTCCAGTCTTTCAATTTAAAAGAAATGTGGCAGGAGTAAAACTGCTCTTCTCCTTCTTATTTTTTATAAATAGCTTTTGTAGTTCTTTCACCAGCGGGTGAATTGGAAATGGTGACAACAGAAAGCATACCGTCTTTTGTCAATGTCCAGGTTTCTGAGGATTTAAATTCATTGGTCTGTCCGTCTCTTTCAAAAGAAGTCGTGTTATTAATTGTAAGTGTTGAACCATCACCAGACCAACTGGCTGTGGTTTTTCTTTTTGATCCGCCAAAGCCCTCAGATTCGGTTACATTACCATCGTAGGTTAACGTAACTGTGGATGTAACGGGATCGCCGCCGTTAAAACCCGGGGTCGTTCTTGAGATGGTAATTTGATTTTCTTTTTGATCTACTTTGAAAGAACGGGCAACACGGGCACCAAATTCGCCCAGTTCACTTTTTGATTCATCTAATTTCCAATCACCGGAAAAATTAGGCCGTTCAGCAATCGTGGTGAAAGATAAAAGGACCGCAACCGGGATCAACAATGAATATGCTGTCTTACCGGAAAAAAACTTTTTCATATAGCAAAATTTTTAGGAATTTAGAATATAAAAAGAAAATCAGGGTTAAACTTTTTTAAGCAAGCTTATTGACTACTGGTAACAGGAGCTTGTATGGAGATCAGGAATTGTAAAACCAATTCATGAACTATTGTCAAAAATTTTTTTCGAATCGGGCCGCAATGTTGTTTTCGGCAGGATAAAGCACAGCCCCTTGTCGCAACTTAATTTTAATTTAGTAAGACAAACAAACATTGTGTCCGGGTAATTTCTGAAAGATTTTTTCATTGCCGCTGATTGTTTATGCTAGTATTAAAAAACCAGCTAGTTTAATTGCCGGGCATTTCTTTCCGGAAGCTACCGATACAAATTCAGAAACTTGTACAATATCCGCCGCTGTTTTTTATTGGTAGTTTTCGCTAATGAGTTGCAACAATCTCAGTCCGAAAGTTCTTAATTCTGCAAACTTTATTTTGACTACGGTCGCTGGCCATCATCGCCCATTACATCATACCCGCGCCATTTGTATTCTTTTGCAAGTGCAGTTGCGGCTGGCCAGGCAATCTGGTGCTGAGGGCTTGCTACCCACTTTCGCCGTGCTTCTTCCGTGGAAAATGAGATCTGGACCTGGTAGTTATAGGTGGTCGGCTCAGCCTGGATTTGTTTGACTACGCTATCAGGATATAACCGAAGCAGCTTTGACTCAAGGTAGCCTGGCTGCACCGTCATGGCAGGTACATAAATAGAATGATACATTTTTTCAAACGCCTCACTGTTTTCTTTCGTCACGACAAAATCCATTTGGAGCACCATTGCTTTTGGTTTAGGCAATACCTTCAACCGGTTGGGATCTTTGTTTATTGAATTTGATATACCGATGATCAGCAACTCAAGATCATCCTTGCCATTGTTGGTAAAACTCAGTTTTTCACCAACCAATCCATAAAAAGAATCATCTGCAGTGATAGCTGCAGTTTGTGAACCAACACCAATTGCTCCCGAACCTTTAATTACATAATATACTTCTTCAATTCCTTCAAGCAGTCTTGGTCCCGCTGTGCTGCCTGCGGGAATCACAACATGATCAACATGATCCCAGTTGGTTGAAAAAACATCAGCCCCCAGTATGCGGCGATATAAAATGCCCGTGCCGGGGTAATTATTGTTATTGGGTCTAAGTAAGTCTTTTTTCAATTGCCCGGAAACAAATTGCGGAACAGGATCCAATGCTGCGCCAACACGGGTATCACCCAGGTCAAAAGCATCTCCACGTCCCTTGGTAGTACTTACTGCAAAATTCATCCAGCGAATGGGCGTGCTGCCTGAATTATAAATTCCGTGGGAGTTACCTCTTTTGCAGGGTACCAAAGCTGGTCCTTTTATTTTGGAAGTGCGGCCATTGATAGTAAACTCTGCTTCGCCATCAAGTATAACAAACATTTCTTCAATGGTATGATGGAAATGCTGACCGATCCCTGATTTAGCATTGATAGATCCGGTGTGCAGGTAAAGGAAGTTGGTGGATAGTTCCGTCCGGCCGATCAGTTGCGTGAATCCCATTTTCCCGGCGCCGGCATGCACGGCAGATATTTCCCTGTATTTTGAGGGGTCGTTATGTGCTACACGTTTATCAGGGGATTGAGCGGACCCGGAAATTGTGATAAAGGCAGCTAATAAAAAAAATAATCGGTTCATAATTCGTTGATGTTTTATTTGTGTCAATACGGTTGAATCTATACAAATTTGGAAACAAAGGTTAAGAAAAAGTGTTTCTCTTGAATGCTTATCTTTTAATAGCCGGCTCAGCTACTAAAAGCGTACAAATTTCCAGAGGGCTTTCTTCCGTTACTCAAATAACGAATTTACTTTCCTTTATTGTCAAAAGATAAATGTTTCCCGGTTATAGCTGAAATAATATCCACTCCGCCGTTCTTAGCCAGGTCTTCGCTTGCCGGAGTCTTTGCAAAGACCTCCGCCTAACGAAAATACAGATGTTTATTATTGGTTTTACCTTTAATAAACTTGTTTTATTACCAACAATCTGAATTAATTAAATAATAGTAGTATGAAAATTGGCTTTATCGGGTTAGGAAATCTTGGAGCACCCATTGCTGAAAATGTATTGAAGAACACAAAGCAATTATTCATTTTCAACCGCACTGCATCCAAAGGGAAGATGTTGGTGGAAAAAGGTGCAGTGCTTTGTCATACTGTAAAAGAGCTGGCTGCTTTATGTGATGTCGTCTTCACCGTGGTGTCGGATGATGAAGCATTAAAAGAAATTACTGAAGGAGATGAAGGTATTGCGGCTAATTTAAAAACAGGAGGAATACATATTTCAATTAGTACGATTTTACCGGCAACAGCAAAATTGTTGTCTTCATTACATCGGCAATATGATAACTATTATCTCGCCAGCCCGGTAATGGGTCGCCCGGAGATAGCCAGAGAAGGTAAACTTAACTTCTTTGTTTCGGGAGATAAAGAGATCCTTCAAAAAGCGAAACCCATATTGCTTTATGCGGGAGCAGCGGCTGTGTGGGAGTTCGGTGAAAAGGCTGATGCAGCCAATGTTGCCAAGTTGTGCAGCAATTTTTTGATCGCTGCGGCTATTGAATCAATGGCTGAAGGTATACAACTGGCAAGGAAAAGCGGCCTTGATCCCGGGGCATGGATGAGCATCTTAACACAGACATTGTTTAATTCTCCTGTTTATACTAATTACAGCGCTATACTGTTGAATGAATCATTTCAGCAGGCGGCATTTAGTTTACGCCTGGGATTAAAAGATGTAAGCCTTATGATGAAACAGGCGCTGATCGTACAGGCGAAGATGCCAATAGGGAAAACGATACAACAACAGTTCACTGATAGTATGGACAACGGACTGGGAGAATATGACTGGACGGCGGTTGCGCTGGCATTAAAATAAATTAGTTCATTAAGTCACCGGCTATGGAACCCTTATACAAAAACAAAAGGGTTATTCGAGGGGATCTTTAGATCAGGGCCCGGTGGAGGGTCGGTACAAAGTGGAAGTAAGACAGGACGCCACCCGCTGGGTAAGCAATTCCCGCGACCCTTTTATGATCAGCATGATGGATAAGCAAAGAAAGGGTACACTTACCGACGCGGACAAAAAAGAGTGGGGCGAATACCTCCGCAATCGTGATCTCTCACCAAGCATTTATAAGCAACGCATTTATGCCCGTAAGCATCCAAATGACAAGGCGGATTATATTATTGACATCAAAGAGGGCAGGGAAGTTTTACTCGAAGTGTTTAGTAAATGACGGGTTCTGAAAACCAAGAAACTGTTTAAAAATGAAATACTGGGAACACGGATTGAACGGATCAGATGGATTTGCACAGGTAAATCCGTGGATATCCGTTTAATCATTGTCATCCATGTTCTATTCCATGAATTTATACAGCTTCTAAGTCCGCTTTGTTTTTAATAGAAATGCCGGCGCGATTGGCGATATGATTAAAAAAATGGTCCTGGTTTTAACATAATCTTGCCGCTTGCTTCTTTTTCACGAAATTTACAAACCTGACTTAATAAATAATCTTTAAAATAATTGTTATGGCAAATACATTAACCGGTGTAAATTTTACCGGATTTACAACAAGTGCTGAAAGCGATCAGACCTTCCAGGCTTTTTCACCTGCATTAAATAGTTTCCTCGAAGACAAGTTCAACCTGGCTACTGAGACAGAGCTTGAATATGTGCTACAATTGGCAAATAAGGCTTTTGGTACGTATCGTAATTTACCTGCTGTTAAAAAGGCGGAATTTCTGGACGCCATCGCGGAAGAAATTATGGCTTTGGGTGATACGCTGATTGAACGTTGCACTGCAGAAACAGCGCTTCCTGCAGCACGCATTACTGGTGAGAGAGGCAGAACATGCGGTCAATTAAAAATGTTTGCGCAACTCCTGAGAGATGGTTGGTGGGTAGATGCACGTATTGATACTGCACAGCCTCAGCGCCAACCTCTTCCCAAATCGGATATAAGAAGAATGCTTATTCCCTTTGGTCCTATCGCCGTTTTTGGCGCCAGCAATTTTCCATTGGCTTTTTCCACTGCAGGTGGTGATACTGCATCGGCATTAGCAGCTGGATGTCCTGTGGTGGTGAAAGCTCATTCTTCACACCCCGGTACAAATGAATTGGTTTCTTCTGCTATCATAAAAGCAGCAAAGAGAACCGGCATGCCGGAAGGAGTTTTTTCCTCGGTTTATCTTTCTCATGCAGATGTGATGAAGCTGGTTCAACACCCGGTTATCAAAGCAGTAGGATTTACCGGTTCAAGAGATGTGGGCATGCGTTTGTTTAATGCTGCTGTTGCACGTCCGGAGCCAATTCCTGTTTATGCAGAGATGAGTGCAGTGAATCCGGTTATTTTATTGGAAGGAGCACTGCAAACAAAAGGCGAAAAAATAGCTAAAGACCTAACAGGCTCGATCACCTTAGGCGTGGGACAGTTTTGTACTAATCCGGGCCTGGTGTTGACCATAGAAAATGATGTTTCAAAAAAATTCTTACAGTTGCTGGTCAATGAAATCGCATCTTCCACTCCTGCTACAATGCTGAACAGAAATATTTGCAAGGCGTATGATGAAGGGGTTAAGTCGCGTCAAAGCAAAGCACAGGTGTTGGCAAAGGCATCGAAAGAAGCAAACAAGGAAAAATACGAAGCACAGCCTGTTGTGCATACGGTGAATGCTGCAAACTTTCTTGCAGGCAAAGAATTATCTGAAGAAATTTTTGGTCCCGCTTCGCTGGTAGTAATGTGTAAGGATGAAACAGAATTGCTATCGGTACTTCAATCACTGGAAGGACAGTTAACAGCAACGGTTCATGCTACAGCTGCAGATGAAAAGACAGTGGGTCCTGTAGTAGATATTATCACACAAAAAGCGGGAAGGGTTATCTATGGGGGCTATCCAACTGGCGTAGAAGTTTGCCATTCCATGCAACACGGGGGACCATTTCCTTCTACCACAGATGGACGCTCAACTTCTGTTGGCACAGCAGCTATTTACCGGTTTGTTCGTCCGGTGACTTTCCAGGATTTTCCGGATCATTTGCTTCCTGAACCGCTGAGGAATGATAATCCATTGAACATCCTTCGCCTTGTTGATGGTGAGTGGGCAAATAAAAAAATAGGAAGTTGATTGTAGGGTAAGAAATTAATTATGTCATAAAGCAGGTGAGCAATTGATTAGTTCGGCTGCTTTTTTGATTTCCAATCCTGTAACTTGTGTGCCATTCAACGATGCTATTATGAAAAAAATCTTCCTGGTTGCAAGCCTGCTTTTCTCATTCGCTGCGCTTACTGTCTCTGCTCAATCAACTAAAGGTAATTGGACGGACAAAAAGGCAAAAAAGTGGTTTAAGAAAAAAGAATACCTCAATGGCCTCGCGGCCACACCTCATGCCGCTATTGACAAAGTACAGTTTGCGCAACAATATCATCTTAATAAAGTTCTCTGGGATAAAGCCTTTGCTTATTTGAAGCAAACCAATCTTCAAACGCTTGCTAACGGCAGGTATGCCATTGATGGAGATAACGTGTACGCAATAGTAACCCAGGCGCCTTCAAAGGACTATGATAAAACCACTTTTGAGTCGCACCGCAAGTATATCGATCTTCAATATGTAGTAACAGGCGAAGAGAATATGGCAAAAGCTCCGTTAGATTCTGTTACGGTCAGTAAAGCCTATAACGAAAATACTGATATGGCAAACTATACCGGGGACGGGAAAATCTACACCATACCCCAGGGCAGTTTTATTCTTTTCTTTCCTGCAGATGCGCACCGCCCTAACATTTCTCCTGGTGGAAATAAAGTGGTGAAAAAGATCGTGATAAAAATAAGGGTGGCTTAAGAGTAATATTTCACTGTTATGCAGAAACAGAGCAGGCCGGTTGCCTTGCCGGAACTTCTTAAAACCGGTGCTATTTTATTTCACGTATATAGAGCGATTTGATATCTACCACTGTCGGATTATGCTGGTGGCAAAGCTGAAAGCCAATATCGCCTGCAGAAAAGCCGGCATCGTGTACAATATCAATTGTCTTAACGCCATTCAACCATGCTTGTATATGATGTCCTTTTGCGATAATATAATAATGGTTCCAGTCATTGGTTTTTACAATTTTTGCGGCAAGAGAATCAGGGAATTTCTGTACCATCCCGGCCCTTCGTTCTTCCCACAGTGAACCCCAGTAACCTTTTCCCATATCAACCTGGTAACCGGGAGCATCATCCCAGCTTGTTGGATTTATCCGGATACATACACCCGAATTTGCATTTTCATCGCCGACCATCTTTATCATAACATTAAGTTCAAAGTCACCATAAGATTTTTTTGTATAGCTGTAATGATGCTCTTTTTCTTTGCCTATCGTCCCATGAAGTATATTATTGGTTAACTGCCAGTATGCTTTTTCAAAATTCCAGTCATTCGCCGAGGTAAGCAGGTTTATCCAGCCTTTGCCTGCCGGTTTATCATTTATCATTTTGCCTGCGGATGGCAACGAATTTTTCAGCAGGGTATCCGGCTGTGCATGGGCAGGAAAATAATAAAACAGCAGCAAGAGGAAAAACATTGTTAATGGACGGGCTTTGATTCTACTACGTAAGTATAGGTCAAGGATATTTCTTTTTAAGCAAACCATGTTTTTATTTTTAAAATAAGCATTGATGGCATTTCGTAAAATTCATCATGTTTCAGACATGTTGGTAAAAGTACAAAAGTCATCACTTCCCCTTATTCCAGAATATAAATGTGATGCACAAAGGCTTAGAAAGAAGACACGGCGGGAACTGAAATTTCCACTTTAATGATCTAACACACTGCCATCAAAACTATCCCACATTTCAGGGAACTCCCACTCTTTAACGCCGCGTTCGTTTTCAATCAGGTTATCATCCAGCTCAAGACCGAGACCGGGGCCATCGATATTTCCCTGGATCATAATGTTGCCCTCAGTCATCACCAATGGTTTTCTGATATAGCTTTTCCCTAAATAACTTCTTTGCACATTGTCTTTTGGTGCGGCCTGCAAATTCGGTATTTCATGCGCTACAAAGTTGGGAGTAGAGGCCATTACATGCATAGAAGCAATAGCGCCAACGATACCTTCTTTAGCGTGCGGAAGCATTCCCGCATAGTAAGCTTCGGCAAGTGTTGCGATAGCTTTCATTTCCGTAATTCCTCCACAGTGTGTTATATCCGGCTGCAATAAAGATGCGGCGCCCAGACTAAGCAGGTCCCTGAATTGCCATTTGGTAACCATGCGTTCTCCAGTGGCAAATGGAATATATGTTTTCTTAGCCATCTCGGCCATCAGCGGGAGGTTCTGATGTTGGATGGGCTCCTCATAAAACCAGGGTTGAAATGGCTCCAGTGCCTTTATAAGAATCATTGATGTTTGGGGCTGATGATCGCCATGCAGCTCAATGCCCATATCGATTTTTGATCCAATAGTTTCGCGGATGGCCTTTATATTTTCCACGACGCCCTGCACAAAATCAGGATTTTCAACATACCGCGATAACCTGCCCCGGCTCGATGTCACGCTGATTTTCATTGATTGATAGCCTTCGGCTAAAACGGCCCTTGCACTGTCCGGCGATCCTGCTTGTCCATAAAGGCGTATGCGGTCGCGGGTCAGCCCACCTAGCAATTCGTATATCGGCACTCCGAGTGCTTTTCCTTTAATATCCCACATGGCAATATCTACCGCGGAGATGGCGCTGGTAAGCACGATATCGCCGCGATAAAACCCATGACGGTACATCGCCTGCCAGTGATGCGTTACTCTTCTGGGGTCTTTGCCTATTAAGTATTGCTCTAATTCCTTTATAGCAGCCATTACGGTTGTAATCTTCCCTTCTACAGTTCCTTCCCCAATGCCAATAATACCCGCATCGGTATGCATTTTTAAAAAAATAGTGCGAAGTGAATGCACGGGTATAATCTCGAGCCTCGTAATCTTTATCGAATCTTTAGGGTCTGCCAGTGCAAGACTTGCATTAAAAGGTAGCTTGCGATCTTCCCCGTTGGTTGTTCTTCCGAGGCCTTGTTGTGCAACGAGCATTCCGGCCATTCCGGCTGACATGGTCTTGAGCCAATTTCTCCTGCAAAAATTCTGGTTCATCAATTTTGATTTTTTGGTTAATATGAAAATTCTGCTACAAGGGCGGACCAGTTTACCACGGAAAACTACACAAATAGCAAAAGGTGGAGCCTGTTTGCAAAAGAAAAAAGATTAACTCCGCTTACCCTGTTTCTTAAAAATAAAGCGCCGATCTTTTCTGTCCTTACTCTCCCAGTAGTTAATGCCCCTGGATGTAATACCCCTGAGATTGGTATGTATCCATATTTCTTTACCCGTTACTACATTCAGCGCAACCAATGAACTGTTTTTTGCCAATACATACATAATGGTATCAATAACAATCGGGTTCCACTGATATGTTCTTTCATCGCCAGTTGAATACGACCATGCCACTTTCAACTGGCTGACCGTATTTTTATTGATATCCTCTGTTATTACATATTTGGATTGATCGGGACATCCGCCATAATCATTCCATCCACTTTTGGTGGTTTCGTCTTTACAACCGGAAAAAATAACTGCTGATGCGATAAGGAAAAGTAAAGTGTGGAAGTAAGAATCGGGTTTAGCCATAATAAAAAAATTTAAGCGGCATGTTTTGTGAATGATTGGTCGTTTGGATTGAAATTTGACAGGCATGAATAGTAATTCATTTTTTAATAATAATATGTCCGCAGGGAAGAGAATCAATCTGCGGGACCATTCTATAAAAAAGGTCTTGTTCATGTAAAACAAGTTCTGCCCGGTTACCACCCCTTGGCCGGTTTGTTCGTTCGGTACCCCTTGCCTGATAAAAGACTGTTCCGGTATAGAAAAGAAACTCCTCTTTAGGATTAATAGTTCTTTCTAACATGGTCGGTTTATTAAAATCTAAAAAAGATTCTAAACCTGTTACGCCATAGTTATACAATGATTCTTTGTCAAATGTCATTGTATCCGGAGGCAGAAATAATTTTAAGTAGACGTTTCCCCAGTCGCCCGTTGCGAATGAATCAGCAGGAAAATTAATTGTTAGTTCTAACGGAGAAGCAGTTTCATTAATTACACGAGTAAAGAATATTAAGAAACTATATCCAGTGTATTTTCCGGCAGAGTCAATGTATGGTCCACCTTTTGGGAAACTATTTTGTATTATTACGCCTTTGCTTGCGGACTCGCTGTACCATTTAATTTGGGAAATCCTTTGTCCCATTACGAACGTACAAAACGATAAAAAGAACAGCACGGAAATGATAAATCTCATAATTTGACTGTTATGTTCACACTTTTCAAAATGGCTTGCCACCTACAGCTTGCATTTCAGTGTTGCGCTTAATGATGTTGTTATAACTTTTTATCCGGGAGCGCATATACCACATATCCTCTTGGCAGGGCTCCGGGATCTTTGGAATGGTCGTAGCTGTCCCTTGTAAAAATATTGGTAGCATTAACTACCAGGTATTGCTTGCCGTTTAATTCATATATAATGGGCTGTGCATTTGATTCATGATTAAGCGTTGTCTCCCACAGAAGATTGCCACTATCCGAATCATATGCATATAATTTTCCTCCCTTGCCGGTGCAGAACAGAACTCCTGTAGACGTAACCACGATACCCTTTCTTTGAGAACCGTTTACAGCGCCTGTGCTTTTATCGCCTGCCTTTGACGCTTTGGCATCTTCACCCAATGGCTTTTTCCATTTAACAGTTCCGGTATTAAGATCATACGCCATCACCCATGCCCATGCGGGTCCTAAGAGATCTGGCCATGCAGTACCATAATCTGTTGAATAACGATTTTTGGGACGAGCAACCCCGGCAGGATAATCAGACATTGGCGGAATAGTTTTAGCATCAGGCTTTACTGTCGCACCTCCTGAAGCTACTACGGGGCCCTCCGGCATTTTGACTTCTGTGGTTCTTCTGTTGCCAAAACCAAATCTCGAAATAGTACCTCCCAAATAACGGTATAAAGCTGTTATTCTTTGTTCATCTATATGGGGATTACCCGGCATTTGTCCGCGGCCTACCGTAATCAGAGTTTTAAAGTCATCAAAAGTAATCCGTTGCCCGGCATTTACTACCGAAGGCGCTATTCCCCTGCCAGTCATATTATCACCATGACATGACTTGCAGGTGGTGCTATAAAGCGTTTGCGCTTTTTGTTTATCATCAACCGACATTAATTCCCGCGGAGATTTAATTCTTTCAAGTTTATAAACCGAAGGATACTCCTGTGTAAGTATATACAACATTCCTTTGCCGGGATCAGATGCGGTATTGCCAAAGTTCACACCACCCAATGCGCCAGGCAGCATGATGGTTTCATATTTATCAGAGGGAGGAACGAATAGTCCCGATTTGGCGGAATCAATTCGTTTATACCATTTTTTCTTTTCTTCTTCAGAATAATAAGGATTGATCATGTCTTTTGTTACTTCATGTCTTGTAAAGCTGGGCACTACAGTTGGAATAGGTTGTGTTGGCCATGCTTTTTCGCCGGGCATTTTGCTGGCGGGAAAAGGTTTTTCTTCAATCGGGAACACCGGTTTGCCCGTCACCCGGTCAAATACAAATACAAATCCGTGCTTGGTGGCTATAGCTACAGCATCAATTTCTTTACCATCACGGTTTACAGTAATTAATTGCGGGGCAGAAGCAAGATCATAATCCCATAGATCATGATGCACGGTTTGAAAATGCCAGATGCGTTTACCTGTCCGGGCATTTATTGCGACAAGACAATTACCAAAGAGATTGCTTCCGATTCGGTCTGCGCCATAAAAATCATATGTAGGTGAGCCAATGGGTAAGTAAGCAATACCTCTTTTGACATCTACCGATATTTCACTCCATACATTTGTGCCACCTACATATTTATATGCATTTTTTGGCCAGGTATTATAACCAAATTCTCCGGGATGAGGAATAGTATGGAATGTCCATACCCGTTTACCGGTTACTACATTGTAAGCTCTGATATGACCGGGTGGAGAAAAATACCCCTCCCCGGGAGCAGATCCCATGATGATCAAATCTTCAAATAACACTCCCGGCATCATGGATTGCATTCTCCTGATAGTTGAAACAGGCCGGTCAAGCCCTTCTCGCATGTCAACATACCCATTCTTACCAAAGGTCTTAATCGATTTTCCCGTTAGTGCGTCAATTGCCTGCAAAGTATTATTGAGTGTAAATAGTAAACGTCTGTCTTTTCTGTCTTTACTTTCCCAATAGTTAATACCTCTGCGGGTCAGTCCCTGCAAGTTGGCATGTATCCAGATCTCTTTACCGGTTTGTGCATTAACCGCAACAAGGGAATAATTTTTTGCCATCACATACATGATAGTATCCACAACAATGGGGCTGAAAAAATTAAAAACAGAATCCATTGTTGGATAAACCCAGGCCACCTGCATCTGGTTCACATTTTCTTTGGTGAACTGGGATGCTTTAAAATACTTTGACTGATCCGGGCTGCCGCCATAATGCGTCCAGGTTGTGTGTTCAGTATCCGGCAGGAAATCATCAACGGTTGCGTAAATAAAACAGAACAATACAATAATAGCTCCGGTGACTTTGGTTGTTAGTTTCATATATAGCAAGAATGTTTTGTTAAGCAATTAATGACACGTAAAGTATAGGGAGATTATTAAAATACATTTTGACGAATTAATTTCATAAGAAAACCAGGTTTTATATGTTGTTGCAGTAAGCATCACTTTCTTTTCTCCAGCGACTTAATCCATTGAGCAATTTGTGTTAATTCAGCTTTTGCTACATGCGCCATCGGCGGCATTTTGGTGGCATACCCGGGCCAGTTAGCCGGGTTAGGTTTTTGAATGAGTTGCACAATTTGCCCTACAGAATATTTCTTTGTCGCTATTTCCTTGTATGAAGGTCCGATCAATTTGTTATCCTGATTATGACAGGTCAGGCATGTGTTTTTTTGCAGCAGTGGTTGCACTACTGCATAAGTTATCTTTTTGGGGGCGGCTGGTTTAGCGACCGGTTTTTTGTTTTTAGCTGTGCCGGCATCCTTTGAAGATGCAGGAGTAACTTTATTAGCAGCAGTATCGGTATTTGTTTTTGCAATTGCAGGAGCGGTGCCCGTTTCCAATTCCTGCAGTGTCCACAAATCTACTCTTGATTCAAATTGCTTTCTGATTTTGGCCACTTCAACAACGGAAACAAATGGCGATAGGGTATCCGTCGGTCTGCGGAAACGACGTCCGGCATTTCCAAATTCATAGCGGATATAATTTACTACCGACGCTACCCATTCATCTGAATTAGCGCCAAGCGATGGCATCACGGCAGGATATTCTTTTCCATCCACGGGCCCGGATAAGCCATGTAATAATATTTTCACAAGAAGTGATTGGTCTGCATTCATTCTTTTTGATTCCGTCAGGGGCGGAGCAGCGAGATTGGAAGTTCCGGCAACTACCATTCCTTTACCGCCAGGCCCATGACAGGTAACGCAAAGTGCATTGAACACAGTGACACCGGCTAAAATAGATTTTCTCTCTTCAGCAGGAATATTAGCCAATCTGCTTCCATACGATTTAATATCCGTATTGCGGTCCATTGATCTTTTTGAAGCTGCAAACATTTCATTGGAAGCATTTGCCTTTGATAGTTCATAGGCAAATGATGTATCATTTGCCGGCCTTATGCTGTAAAATGAATGATACAATTGAAGGCGCACATCATGCGAGGGATCGTCCTTCAATGAAGAAACTTTTGCTATCATATCACCATCATCTCGTTTGAGATAAGATTCACTGATAATGATACCCGCTTTCCTGATCTGGGGATGGTTATCCTTTAATGCGGTATATAAAATGTCACGGTCTATTGCTTCCAGGCCTTCCAATGTCCATAGTGCATGAAGACGGGCTATGTCAGAAGGTTTCGCAGCCAAATATGCTTGCTCGCCACGAAAAATTTGTTTTAATGCGGGCACTACAGATTTATCGTTCAGTAAAATGATTTGCTTTTGTGCATTGTCCCTCCACCATCCATTTCCGTGATCAAGATAGGTTACCAGTTTGCTTGCAGGTTCATCCAGCATTTTGGGTTTTTCTCCTTGTTTGTATCCATCATACACAAGGCGGTAAATTCTACCATGTCCCACATTCTTTGCCATGCCCATTGCATCAATTTTTTTGCGGAGAAATGATCCTGGTCTTGTCCAGTTACCTTGCTGAATGATGCCGCGGTGCATATCAACAATGAATAGATTTCCATCGGGTCCTGTATACGAATTAACAGGCCGGAAATTCATATCGGTAGAAGCAATAAACTCTTGTTTGTAGTATGCATTTTGAACAATGATCTTTCCTTTAAGGTTTATAACTTTTGCCCGGCGAATAATTCTTGCCACGGGTTCACAAATAATATAATCACCTGCAAAATCCTTTGGATATGTGTTGCCCCTGTAAATAGATTGTCCGCAGGCCCCGGTAAAATGATTCAGGGTACTATCAGCCCGTAACCGCATCAACCCGCCCTGGACATCGGGTGTAGCAACAATGGGCCATACCTGCTGAAAATCATTATTGGCCTGGTCGGGCATATCAAGTGATCCATAGGAAGGATTCATCTGCACCCGCACTAATGGGCTTTCTGACCCGGCATTGCTAAGAAATAAGCGTCCATAGTTATCGTGTGTTACGCCCCACTGGCCACCGGGTCCTGAATAAATAGAATCTGACAGCAACATACCGTTCTTATATCGAAAACGCACCGGATCGTAGGTGATATAGATATTGTTATCGAGGTTCCAGTCAAGACCGCTGCGTTGATGCTCCATATTGTTATCGGTCATGCGGTAATCATCTTTTTGAAATACCGTTCTTTTCTGATCGGCTTTTCCATCACCGTCTGTATCCTTGTAAGCATGAATAGTAATGGTATTTGTTTCATTGACAAGCAACTCATGATTGACACAAAGGATCATCCTGGGTAATAAAAGACTATCAATGAAAACCGAGCTCTTATCCATTTTGCCATCATTATCTGTATCCTCGAGCAATGATATAC
>JANWHX010000025.1 GCA_025450235.1 Chitinophagaceae bacterium
ATTTGCAGGCTATCGATGATAGCATAGTTCCCGATATGCAATGTCCGCAGCATAAAACGAAGATAAAAAAAACCCTCCCGGTCTAAGACGGGAGGGAAAATAAAAAAAAATTTCTAACCGGCAGATGAGGCCTGTCTCTGCCCTATTTTATATCAACATTGTTGCTTAAATCTTCATCTACCAATATCCTTCCACAGTTCTCACACACCATAACTTTTTTGTGTTGCTTGATCTCACTTTGCTTTTGCGGGGGAATGGCATTGAAACATCCGCCACAGGCATCTCTTTCAACCGCTACTACTGCCAAACCATTGCGATAACTTTTACGGATCTTTTCATAACTGGCAAGCAACCGGTTATCAACATGAGATTTTGCTTCTGCAGCCAGTTTATTAAAATGCTTTTCTTCTTTCTCATTGGCTGCAATTATCTTTTCCAGCTCTGATTTCTTGGTCGTTAAAACCGAATCCTTTGTTGCAATATTTTTTTTAGCTTTTTCCAGCACCACTCCTTTTTCCGCAATTTCTTCGGTCGCATCCTTGATATGCTTCTCCGCCAATTTTACTTCGAGTTGCTGCATTTCCATTTCTTTATTGATAGCTTCGAACTCGCGGTTGTTCTTTACATTGCTGCTTTGCTTGTCATATTTCTTGATCATTGCCTGCGCTTCTTTGATCGCTTCATTTCTCTGCGCAATAAATTCTGTAACACCATTGATCTCTTCTTCAATCCTGGTCTGTCGAGCTTTCAGGCCGGTGATCTCGTCTTCCAGGTCGGCTACTTCCATGGGCAGTTCACCTTTCAGAATATGGATCTCATCCAGTTTGCTTTCAATCTTCTGAAGGGTAACCAGAGAACTTAATTTTTCTTCTACTGAAAATTCTTTAACGTTTGCCATTATTGTTTATAATTTGAAATGTTTAATTTTTTAACCGGCTGCACTGCTACTATCATCGTCCCTTGCGTCGCACTCTTGTGCTTCCTGTTCTTTACTCAGCAAGTCAGCAAAGTCGGAAAGACCGGAAGTCCGAAAAACGCTTTAACACCAGATACATGCTTTCTGACTTTACTGACTTTCGGACTTTCTGACTTTTTATTCCTTTACTATCTACATAAAGTATCTTACCGGGTTCGTCTCAACTTCTGTTTTAAGGACGGCAAAGGTAGGGAATTTTTGCTCTAATATTTCCTGTAGCAGGTTGATAGTGAACTGCTCGCTTTCATAGTGGCCGATATCAGCTATCAACATACGGCCATTGGCATCAAAAAACTCGTGATACTTCATATCGGCCGTCACGTAAGCATCAGCGCCACTTGCTAACGCTTTGGGTACCAAAAAACTACCGGCGCCTCCGCACAGTGCAACCCGTTTTATTGACTTTTCTGGTAAAGCCGTATGGCGAACAATTTGCAACCTAAATACATCTTTGAGCCGGTTCAGAAAATTCCTCCCGGGCATCGGTTCAGCCAACTCACCTATAACACCCGAACCTATGCTGTGGTTCGGGTTGGAAAGGGCCATTACGTCGTACGCGACTTCTTCGTAGGGATGAGCGGCTTTCAGGGCAGTCACAATCTTATTTTCCAGATAAGAAGGCAATATGACTTCGACCTTCAGTTCTTTTTCCAAATGCTGTTTGCCGATTTCGCCGACATAAGGGTTCGTTCCCGGTCCTGCCTTAAAGGTTCCTTCACCTTCTGAATTAAAGCTGCATTCGCTATAGTTACCAATATGGCCTGCCCCCGCTGTAAAGATCGCATTACGGACCTGCTCAGCACTATCAACCGGAACAAAAGTAAAAAGCTTCTTTAGTGTATCCTGCCTGGGCGAGAGTATAGAAATATTTTTCAGTCCAAGCATCTTCGCAATCCTCCCATTCACACCGTCGAAAACATTATCCAGGTTGGTGTGAATAGCGTAGATAGCTATA
Organism: Chitinophagaceae bacterium; assembly: GCA_025450235.1. Classification (GTDB taxonomy): domain Bacteria; phylum Bacteroidota; class Bacteroidia; order Chitinophagales; family Chitinophagaceae; genus VBAT01. Next base: position 1,932 of record JANWHX010000025.1, read on the forward strand.
TCATTCTTTATCGCCCTGATCACCGTTTTTTCGACATAGTTCTTCCCGTTTATTTTTTTTAATCCACCAAATATAATGGGATGATGAGCAACGACAAGGTTGCTTTTTTTTCGAATGGCCTCATCGATGACTTCTTCAACCGCGTCCAGCGAACATATTATTCCTGTGCATTCCCAGCCGGGATCCCCGGTAAGGAGACCTGCATTATCATAATGCTCCTGCAGCGAAGGATGAGCAAGTGACTCAAGAAAAGAAACTATCTCGCCGATTTTCATTCGTTAAAGATAATAAACGCCGTTTTAGTCAGGGCAAACTGATGTTGTATCTTTGAAGGGTATGTTTGAGAAACTACCGGTATTAACTACAGTTGCAAATAAAGCTGAAGATACTAGCATCGGCCGGTACAGACGCGCAAAGGATACGTGGCTGAAGAAAAAGACTACCTGGAATACAATCCGATCGGCGATGTTTGTAATATTGGGGGTTTTGGCCGCGGGTTTTGGCCTTCGCGGCTTTCTTTTGCCAAATCATTTTATAGACGGCGGTGTTACAGGCATCTCGCTTTTGATCAACGCGAAAACTGGTTTTCCTCTTTCTCTCCTGATAATTCTGATTAATATCCCCTTTGTTTTACTTGGCTGGAAACAGATCGGCGGAGAATTCAGCATAAAAAGCATTATGGCAATTTCATTGCTTGCTCTGGTGGTAGCTGTTTTTCCCTATCCGATCGTTACAGAAGACAAACTCCTCATTGCCGTATTTGGTGGCTTTTTTCTTGGAGCAGGTATCGGGCTTACCATTCGCGGGGGCGCTGTTATAGATGGTACTGAAATCCTGGCAATTTTTTTAAGTCGCAAGCGCAGTCTTAGTGTAGGGGAATTTATCATGGTTTTTAACATAATTATTTTTTCCGTTGCAGCCTGGCTATTTGGCGTTGAAACCGCTTTATATGCCATGCTGACTTATCTTGCGGCGGCAAGGACTATCGATTTTATCTTAGATGGAATAGAAGAATTTACAGGAGTAACCATAATTTCTCCTCGTAGTGAAGAGATCGCCGAATTCATAAAACAAAAAATGGGGAGGGGTCTTACTATTTATTCAGGAAAAAGTGGGTTTGGTAAGAGAGGTGATACTTTATTAGCCAATGATATAATTTTTACCGTAGTCACCCGTCTTGAAATTACACGGCTGACAACCGAAATTGAAAAGATCGACCCGAATGCTTTCGTTGTGATGACTAGCGTAAGAGATACACGAGGCGGAATGGTAAAGAAGCGCCCACTGAAAGAGCATTAGACACAACTGTTCATAACTGTTCATAAGATTAATTATTGAAGAAAAAATATCTTTCGTACCTTTTGGTTGTTTCCGTCAGTCTATGGTTACGCCGGTCCGTAAAATTTTCTAATTCTGTCTCAACATGATTAAAAGAACTACTGGCCGTCTTCTGCTCGCACTGCTTGTCACTACAGGTTTGGCAGGGACACTTAATAATAGTTCACTCTCACCAAAGGAAAGAAAGCAAGCGATAAGCCTAATTAAGAATTCCCGTAAAGAAGTTTTAACGAGTGTCGATGGCCTGTCACCACGCCAGTTAAAATACAAGCCATCTCCCAAGGAACCGTCAATCAACGACCTGGTCACTGCATTGACGCTGAAGGAAAATTATTTCAGCGAGCAAGTGAAGATACTTATGGATCAGCCTGCAAATTCAGAAAACCGTTTGATGATTGCGCTGACGGATGAACAGTTGCTGGAAAATGATAGCTATACCCTGGGCAAAATTGAAATGACGCCAGGTGCCAAAATAGAATGGAAAGATGCTACCGAAGCAGTCAGGAAATTTGCCGCTCTTCAAACTGAACATATAAAATATATACGAACATCTACAGAAGACCTGCGTAACCACGTCATAAAGACTTCCGCTGGCTGGATAGACTGTTATCAGTATTATTTATTGATGGCTGATCAGAATAGTTTCATCGCCGGAAAGATCCATGATATAAGATCATTGCCACGATTTCCCAAAAAATAAACACGGATTACATAGATTAAACGCCCGGATTTTCACCGATAAATTCCGTGTTGATCCATCTGATCCGTGTATCTGTGTTCTATCTCTGTAGGCTATAAGTCGAAACCCTGACACTACCAAAATATTAAGGGATGGTTTTGAGGACGAAAAACCTCCGCGCCGTCCGATCAACCGGGTCATTGCTTTAAAATGCTTTCTTACCACCGATTGTTCTTTCTATCATCAGCAGTTTGCCGTCAGCGGTCATACCCTCAATTACTATTTTAAATTGCTTAGTGCGGTCATTATTATAAAAGGTGACGGGAATTTTTGGATTAATATCATCAACAAGGATTGCCGGATTCCAAAGTAAAGTGATTCGGTTGTCGGCCTTATTATTTTTCACAACGCTATGGTCCGGAGAATAAAACTCTTTAATAATAGAATAACCCCGGTATCCCGACATATCTCCGGGTGATGGCAATGAACCCAGGTCAGAGTCCTTTTTTGTATAAATCGATAATACACCCCCGGCTCCGTTCCCGGATGCACCAACAAATGTGCTGTAAACTTTTACAAGTGCTATTTCATGAGCAGGTATGGTGGCTATGGCGTCAGCATCGCTTGGTACTTCATTGAGAAAGATGGTCATTGGTATTTCGCCCATTGCACTCGCCGAAGCCGTTTGCCTGTATCTTACAATATAACCCGGCTCTGAAGGATCAGTAAGTATTTGCAATCCCGGGACCCGCATCTTGAGATAGTCAAAAATATCCCGGTATCCGATCAGGTCCTCTTTAGTCAGGTCCAGGGTTGAGTTGGCATTGCCGGCAAACAAGCCACTCACATATTTTTCCTCCGTTTCTTCCAGCGCCGTTTTCTTTCTTCCTTTCACCGTAACACCTTCAAGTATCAAACCTTCTGCGTTCATTATGGCATTGTACTCATCCAGCATTTTTTTCTCACGATCAGAAACAACGGCGGCGGGGTAATTATTGTTCGGAAATATTTTCGGAAGCATATAGTGCCTGTGCAACGAATCTCCATCAAGCCTGACTTCGATGAACTTGCTTTTTTTGCCTTTAATATCTGTAAACAGAATTCGGGAATTACCATAGAACACAACAGAATCAAAACTAAAATGACCGATCGAATCGGTATGCACCATTTGTATATTCCTTCCAAAACTGGATACGATAAACATGAGCAGATCTTTATCTGCAAATGGTTTTTTTGTGGATTCTAAATTTATTTTTCCCGACAAATTAATATACCCCGGATCCGCATACTTCCTAGCGATTGCAGGGTCTTTCTCCAGTGAAGTCCACTTAAACCGTCGCCAACCATTTGTCATCATCACCAGGTCCAGTGCGTTTTGAACGGAGTCATTGGTCGCGGAAAAATAATACGATGGCTTATGAATATACCCGTTCAAATCACCCGTAAGCAATAAACCAGAATAAATATTATCGTCTCTTGAAGACGAAAGATCAAACGCCGGATCAGAAACCGAAACAGAGAAACTGCCTTGCACGGTATCCTTCATCGAAAGAGTGAGGTGATTTTTCTTTCGTGCCGAAAAATCTAGCGTATCTAACAGAATATCGCCCTGCTGAATGTATTCTTTGTTGTCAACAAACGTCAATCTCTCGGCAAGCGGCTGACCAGCCTTATTAAATACGGTTATATG
>JANWHX010000026.1 GCA_025450235.1 Chitinophagaceae bacterium
CAAGGTGGCTTAATTGATATGCCTAACGGAAATTGGTATGCTTATCTGTTTCGTGATTTTGGTTCGGTGGGCCGTATTCCATATTTAGTGCCGGTAAAATGGGAAGATGGTTGGCCCGTATTGGGAGTGGATGGCAAGGTTCCTGAAAAATTAGATCTTCCTGCTAATAAAAGCTTGATACCCGGTATTGTTGCTTCAGATGAATTTACTCGCAGTAATAGACAACCTCCTTTACCATTAGTCTGGCAATGGAATCATAATCCTGATAACAGTTTATGGTCTGTTACAAAAAGAAAAGGTTATTTGCGTCTTACCACTGGCAGAACGGATACTTCATTTTACCTGGCACGAAATACATTGACGCAACGTACCATTGGACCGGAATGCACAGGCAGCACATCACTTGATGTGTCAAATATGAAAGATGGCGATTTTGCGGGTCTTTGTCTTTTGCAAAAAAATTATGGTATCGCGGGAGTAAGGATAAATGGCAACAGTAAAACTATCGTAATGATCAATGCAGGCACAGGAAAACCAGTAGAAGCACAATCTGTTCCGCTCGCTCAAAATATTGTTCATTTCAAAGCTGAATGTGATTTCACTAATAAAAAAGATACAGCAAATTTCTATTACAGCCTTGATGGTAAAACATGGTCCCCAATTGGCACACCGCTGAAAATGTCATACACCCTACCCCATTTTATGGGATATCGCTTTGGGTTATTTAACTACGCCACTAGCGATATTGGCGGTTATGCCGATTTTGATTTCTTCCGTATAAAAGATTCCATCACTAAAAAGAATTAGCGGAAAAAACTTTTAAACCAAATTAGAATCATGAAAGCTTTCTTTTTGCTGTTATTTCTCCTCTGTTGCATTCAGCTTTCCTTTGCACAATCAACTGTATACACCATCAGCAGCCCGGACAAAAATATTCTTGTTACCTGTGATGCAGGCAGATCTGTGTACACTGTTTCCTTTATGGGACAATCAATAATGAAAGAATCAAAACTGGGTGTGATAAGAGAGGATGAAGATTTTTCCAAAGACCTGAAAGTGATCAAAGCATCTGCGCCGGTGACTGTGAAAGACAATTACACAATGATCAACGCCAAAAAGAAAAACATAACTTATGTCGCTACACAAGGAATTATAGAGACACAAACTCCTTCGGGAAAAAAAATGAATATTGTTTTCCGTGTTTCAAATGATGGAGTTGCATTCAGGTATGATTTTCCTGAAAAGTCAGGAGATATTAAAAAGATCACTGCAGAAACTACCAGCTTTCATTTCCATGAAGGTACCAGGGCCTGGTTACAACCTAAAACCGAAGCCCAAACCGGTTTTGAACATACCAATCCATCTTACGAAGCACATTATAAAATTGATATCGCAACCGGAACAGCTTCACCCGGTCCAAACGGCTGGGTTTACCCTGCACTGCTTAAATATAATGATGTGTGGATGCTGATAACGGAAGCGGCTTTAGGAAGGGCTTATTGCGGCACTGCATTACAACAATACTCACCGGACAATGAATATAGAATTAATTTTCCTGAAAAACCCGAAGTATTTACCGATGGCAAAGCAACATTGAACCCGGAATCAACGCTGCCATGGAAAACACCCTGGAGAATTATAGTGATAGGCTCAATGAAAACTATTGCAGAATCCACCCTTGGTACTGATTTAGCATTTCCTGCCAAAAAGATGGATGCTTCTTTTATTAAACCGGGTAAAGCATCCTGGAGCTGGGTATTGCAAAAAGATGATTCTACGGTATATCGTGTACAAAAGAAATTTATTGATTACGCAGCAGACATGAATTGGCAATATTGCCTGATTGATGCGGTGTGGGACAAAACAATCGGGTATGATTCGATAAAACTATTGGCAGATTATGCAAAACAAAAAAACGTAGGTATTCTTTTATGGTATAACTCTGCCGGAAGCTGGAATACGGTGAAGATGACGCCAAAAGATAAGTTACTAACGCATGAAAACCGTGTAAAAGAATTTTCGCGACTGCGGCAAATGGGCATCAAAGGTATTAAGGTGGATTTTTTTGCAGGGGATGGACAATCCATGATTAATTATTATCAGGATATCCTGGAAGACGCCGCTACGTATAAGTTATTGGTCAATTTTCATGGCGCTACATTACCGAGGGGGTTGCAAAGAACATATCCTAATCTTATGACCGTTGAAGCAGTACAGGGGTATGAAATGATCACGTTTAACCAAAATGATGCAAACCTGTTTCCACAACATGCCACCATGGTAGCAATGGTTCGCAATGCATTTGACCCGATGGATTTTACACCAATGTGTTTATACAGAGTTCCACGTATAAGAAAAACTACAACGTCGGCTTTTGAGCTGGCTACTTCCGTTTTATTCTTATCAGGCATCCAGCATTTTGCAGAAACACCTGAGGGAATGACCCATGTTCCGGAATACGTAAAAGATTTCTTAAAAACAATTCCAAATAGTTGGGATGATACAAAACTTATTGAAGCTTTTCCCGGAAAGTTATATGTAGTAGCCAGGAAAAGTGGTAAAAAATGGTACGTAGCAGGCATAAACGGAGAAGATATTGAAAAAAATCTTTTATTGGATTTATCCTTTTTAAAAGACAAAAATGCAACATGGATAACGACAGAAACAGGAGCAAAAAATGAAACTTCTTTTGCCTCGAAAAAAGCGTTGGTTCCGGGTAATGGAAAAATGGAAATAATTTTAAAAGCGAATGACGGTTTTGTGGCCGTGTTTGAATAATGAAATGAAAAACAAATATTTTTTTGTAAATAAATAATAATGGCAAAATGAAAATCAGTGCGCTAAGGTTGCTTACAGTCCTGGCTTTTATATCCCTGCTTCGATATGATGTGATATCGCAAAACCCAATTATAAGAAACCAGTTTTCTGCCGATCCATCAGCGCGGGTATTTGGAGACAGGGTATATGTATATCCATCGCATGATATTCTTGCCGTTGAAGGTAAAGGCCGCCTAGGCTGGTTTTGCATGGAAGATTACCATGTTTTCTCATCTGCCAATCTTTCTGACTGGACAGATCACGGTATGATTGTTACCCAAAATAAAGTGCCATGGGTAAGACCGGATAGTTACAGTATGTGGGCACCAGATTGTATTGAACGGAATGGTAAGTATTATTTTTATTTTCCTACTGCTGCAAAAGATACAATCACTTACGGAAGAGGATTTACAATAGGTGTGGCTGTGGCTGACAAACCAGAAGGCCCCTTTACACCAGAAGCCACACCTATCAAAGGCATTCGTGGTATTGATCCTAATGTATTTATAGATAAAAACGGGCAGGCATATCTCTATTGGTCTGCAGGAAATATTTATGCGGCAAAATTGAAATCAAATATGCTGGAACTCGAATCGGAAGTAAAAACGCTTGGAGAACTTCCAGCAAAAGGATTAAAGGAAGGGCCTTACATGTTTGAAAGGAACGGCATTTATTATTTAACCTACCCGCATGTAGAAAATAAAATTGAAAGGCTGGAGTATGCTATTGGTGATAATCCGCTTGGCCCGTTTAAATTCGCCGGTGTTGTTATGGATGAATCAACGTCCGGATGCTGGACCAATCACCATTCAATAATACAATTCAAAAATCAATGGTATCTTTTTTATCATGACAGGGATTATTCTCCCAGGTTTGATAAAGCCCGTTCTATACGGCTCGATAGTTTGTCTTTTAATAGTGACGGCACAATAAAAAAAGTAATTCCTACTCTGAGGGGTGCAGGATTAACCAACGCAAGCCAGAGGATACAGATAGACAGATATACGCAAGTAAGTGAATCCGGTGTTGCAGTTGATTTCTTAGATACGCTGGATCGATTCAAAGGGTGGGAAGTTTTTTTTACAAAAACAGACGCATGGATTCAATATAATAGCGTTGACTTTGGAACAAAAACTTTAAAAAATATTGCGATAAATGCACAGGCAGAGAAAGGAGGTATCATTCAGGTTCGTCTCAACAACATAAACGGGCCGTTACTTTCAGAAGTAAAAATCGGACCGGGTAATAACTGGATAATTACCAAAAAAGTATTGTCAAAGTTTCAACGTGGTGTACAACACATTTTTGTTATATCAAAAACTGATTCACCGATTGCTATTGATTGGGTGAGTTTTGAATAATAGTTTAGTAAAAAAGCAATCCTTATAGTTATTAATTCATAGAATCTAAATCTATATAACAATGATCAGAAAATTTTTATTGTGTTCTTTATTCACCCTATCGCTGTTGGTAGCAAAAACACAAACGTTTAATAACCCCATATTAGCGGGATTTTATCCTGATCCAAGCATATGCCGGGTTGGAAATGATTACTACATTACCAACTCTACTTTTGCATATTTTCCGGGGTTGCCCATTTTTCATAGCACAGATTTGGTTAACTGGAAACAGATCGGTAATGCTATGGATAGACAGGAACAATTAGATCAAACGAATGCAGGAGTGTCAAGAGGTTTATTTGCGCCTACCATTCGTTATCATAAAGGAACTTTCTATATACTATGTACCTTAATTGACAAGAAAGGTAATTTTATTATTACCGCAAAAGATCCTAAAGGCCCATGGAGTAATCCTATCTGGTTGCCGGAAGTAAGAGGTATAGATCCTTCCATTGATTTCGTAGATGACAGAGCTTATGTAGTGTACAATAATGATGCGCCTGATAACAAGCCGTTATACAACGGTCACCGCACTATTCGTATGTATGAGTTTGACATCAATACAATGAAAGTGATAGGACAGGAAAAACTACTGATAAATGGGGGAACTGATTTGTCTAAAAAACCAATCTGGATAGAAGCCCCTCACATCTTTAAGAAAGATGGCTGGTATTATCTTATCTGTGCAGAAGGTGGTACAGGGTACAATCATTCAGAAGTTGTATTCAGAAGTAAGTCGGTAGATGGCCCGTATGTTTCATATGAAAATAATCCGATACTTACGCAACGTCACCTGGATAAACAAAGGAAAAACCCGGTGACGACTACAGGTCATGCCGATTTCGTAGAAACACCCGACGGAAAATGGTTTGCTGTATTTCTGGCCTGCCGTCCTTACGGAGATGATTTGTATAATACGGGAAGAGAAACTTTCCTGTTACCAGTTGAATGGAAAGATGGATGGCCACATATATTAGAAGGAAAAGAAGAAGTTCCCTACACATTACCGGTTCCATTGCCGGCATTAACTAAAAAAGTAAACAATCCTTTTGGCGGCAACGTAACTTTTAAAGATGATTTCAACGGCAAGAAATTTGACGATCGTTGCCTATTCCTTAGAAATCCGGAAACGAATGCCTATAGCTTAACGGCAAAAAGGGGATTTTTTCAATTGTCACTCCGTCCACAAACAGCATCTGAAAGAAAAAGTCCTTCCTTCCTGGGATACCGGCAGCATAATTTAAAAGGCTATGCGGCAACCAGTATTGACTTTACACCCGCCTCAGAAAAAGAGAAAGCAGGGTTGATGATTTTTCAAAGCGAAAACAGTTACTATTTTTTATGCAAATCCATGGAGAATGGTAAACCCGTTGTTCAGTTGTATAAGTCTCCTTC
>JANWHX010000027.1 GCA_025450235.1 Chitinophagaceae bacterium
ACATCTTTCCCGTTTTCCGGTTCTACCTGGAACCCTTCAACAGGAACTGCCCCTCCGGCTATGAAGCGCACCAGGCGCTGACCTTTTTGACCACTGAGTAGGCTATCGTAGGTTTTCTCTAATCCTACATTTTGCTTCTTGACTTTTCCATTGCTGGCTATATATTCTCTCGATAAACCAATAGTCCTGTTTGCCAGTAAACCAAAAGGTGAAAGACGTTTGCTATTCACTTCTGCTATCACCCCGCTTTTATTCTTGCCGAGTTTAACCAGCGGGAATGTTCTGAATTCTTTATACTCTTCGAATGATAATTTTTTTCTGAGCAGGTAATAGCGGTTCTTCTTTTTATACGCCTGTTGCAGATCCTTTTTGTATTGTGCCGGTGTTTTGTCCTGGAAAAAATCAGCTAAAGCGATAGCAAAAGAGTCAACATTCTCTTTAAATACTTTGCCATTTTTCTCCCGTAAACCATCAGCGAGGAAATCGATATAGATATCGAATTGAGGAAGTGAGGTACTCAGCATTTGTCCATCTTCGCTATAGATGGTGCCGCGGTCAGCATCCAGTTCAACAATTCGTTGATGCATACTGTCACTCATGCTGCGCCAGTAACTGCCCTGGATCCGCTGTATATAAAAAGCCTTACCAAGTATACATATGCACAATACTGTCATACCGATAAAACTCAGATATACTCTCCATAATATATCTCGCCGTACTTCCAATGTCGCCTCTTCCCGTTGGTTTTTTTTATTTAGTTGTTGTCACCGTCCTTTTTTAATTGTCCGGAAGTCGGAAAGACCGGAAGTCCGTAAGAACATTTCCAATAACAGAAATCTTCTTTTCTGACTTTACTGACTTTCGGACTTACCGACTATTCTCTTCCACTACTACTCATCACCGTATCTCGCAACACTACCGGTGATGCTGTCAATTCCTTTAATCCTAACGGTTCCACTGCTTTTGCCAGTTCGCTTTGCTTACTGCGAAACATCACTTCACTCTTTACCGTTTTATATTCATGTTGTAATTCCTTTACTTCCTTAGCCGTACGATTGATATTGCGAATGGTCTTGTCTGCGTAGTGACCATTATATATATATATCACCGCCAATAATGCCAGGAATAAAAAGAAGGGGATCTGCTTTACCAGAGATTGATAATTTAACCAGCGTTTCCATCCGCCGGCGGGCGGCTCGGGCCTGGATTCTTTTTCTTTAATCAATTGATCTTCCATAATCAGTTCCTGGATTTAGTCTGCGATTCTTAGGGTTGTTATTTTGGGCAGCCCCGATATTTATCATGGATACAACAGTTGAAAGACCGGCCTCTGACGACAGAACCCTATACGGGTACGGCAGCCACGGCGGGACAGGAACGATGATAGCAGTCCGGCAACCTGGGACAGTTCACACCGTTATTACCTTCTCCGCAATCCTCAACTTTGCACTTCTTGCTCTTGGGTTTTGTTTGATTTCCTTTTCAGATGGTAGGATCGGCTTTTTTGTTATCACAAGCAGTTCATTCACTTCCTCTTCATTGATAAAAGGATTTCTTTCCGGCTCATCAAATGTGCCGCGACGAAAAAAATTCTTTACCAACCTGTCTTCTAAAGAATGAAACGTAATAATGACCACCCGGCCCCCGGGCTTCAGCAGCTTTGGTGTCTGCTGCAGCATCTCTTTTAATGCACCTAATTCATCATTCACCTCAATGCGCAACGCCTGGAAAACCTGGGCAAAGTACCTGTTTGGGTTTCCTTTCACAATTTCACGGAGAGCATTCTTAAAAGCATCGATAGTTTGAAGCGATACAGTGTCGCGGACCTGCACTATAGTTTTGGCCAATGTTTTAGCATTTGTCACTTCACCATACTGTTCAAAGATTTTGTGCAGTTGTTGCTCACTATATGTATTCACGATATCAAAAGCCGTAAGTGTCTGCCGCTGATCCATCCTCATGTCGAGCTTGGCATTGAAGCGGGTAGAGAATCCTCTACCTGCCTCATCAAACTGGTGGCTACTCACCCCCAGGTCTGCCAATATACCGTCCACTGTATTTATTTTATGCAGTCGCAGGAAACGTTGCAAATGACGAAAGTTGTGGGGTATAAAAATCACTCTTTCGTCATCCGGCAAATTTTTCCGGGCTGCCTCATCCTGGTCAAACACTATGAGCCGGGCATTGGGACCGAGCTTTTCAAGAATGGCTTTGGAATGTCCGCCGCCCCCGAATGTGCAGTCCACATAAATACTACCAGCTTTAATCTGCAGGCCTTCGATAACTTCACTCAGCAAAACTGGTTCATGATAATCTGAGGAACCAGGAATTGAGTCGCTATCATGACTTGTTTTCATGATCGCCGCACTAATTAATGATTCCACGATTTTTATTCATCACCTCATTCGCCAGGTTGCTGTATCTCTCCTCAGAAAATGATTCAAAGAGCTGTTTGTACTTATTACTATCCCAGATTTCTATTCTTTTGATCTTTGCTACAAGGACTATGTCTTTTTCTAGTCCAGATTGTTCTTTCAGATTTGGCGGGATCAGCAATCGCCCCGCACTATCTGTTTCAATGAATGTGGCCCCGTTCAAAAAGAAATCAAGGAACTCCCTGACTTTGGGGTCAAACTCACTCAGTTTTTCTATTTCATCAAAGAGCTGATCCCAGTTCTGAACAGGGTATAGATTTAAATTCTTTTTAAACCCCCTGTTGATAACAAAGCGATGGCCCTCTTCTTGTGGAAGTTGCCTTTTGAAGCCGACAGGAAAGAGAAATCTTCCTTTGGCGTCCAGAGTAGCTTCGTATTCGCCCAGAAATCGTATCATTATCAGTGAATTGGATCAATTCCCATAAATTCCTACAAAATAACCTTTTTCTACACATATTTCCCAATTTTTTCTATTTTTCTTTTATCCACGTATGTTTTTGGCCTGTAACCCTTACCAGTAAAGGGTTTCAGATTTTATTAAAAAAATCTGCCGAATTTGGTCTGAATTAGCTGTGAATTACTGTGGATAAGCTGTGGATAACCCAGATTATGGAATGAAATATCAACTACCTCTATCGCCCCGCTTCGCAATTACATATTACTTTGCGTTATGGCCACAGCAGGTTATTCAGGCACCGCACTAATAAAAAAACTGGGTATCAAACCTGAATCAATTGTATTATTAATAAATAAACCCCCTGATTATTTTGATTTATTAGATGCTGATATCTCAGATCAGTTTGCTAAGAAAAATGATACACCTGATTTTATTCATTTGTTTGTAAAAAACAACAAAGAGTTCGAAGCAGAAATGAAAAAACTAAAATCACTGATCAAAAAAAAACCTGCCATTACGATTTGGGTTTCCTGGTATAAGAAAGCAGCAAAGGTCCCGACTGATCTCACAGAAGATGTTATAAGAAATTATGCTTTAAAAAATGACCTGGTAGATGTGAAAGTTTGTGCAGTGAGTGATATCTGGAGCGGGTTGAAACTGGTAGTGCCGCTTGCAAAACGATAATATCTTTTAATTAAATAAATGCGACAGTTGGTCGCATGAGTATGCATCCAAAAGAAATCCAGATAAAGGATTATTCCTATTTTCTCCCGGAAGAAAAGATTGCGAGCTATCCTTTAGCCGACAGAGATGCTTCGAAACTTCTTATTTACAAAGACGGGAAGATTACCGAAGATCTTTACCGCAATATTGATAGCCATCTTCCCAAAAACAGCCTGTTGGTTTTTAATAATACAAAAGTTGTTGAAGCAAGATTATTATTTCAAAAACCTACAGGTGGGGTTGTTGAGATCTTTTGCCTGGAACCCCATGAGCAATACAATGACATTACAAATGCGATGTCCCGTAAAGGCAATGTTCTTTGGAAGTGTCTTGTAGGAGGCGCTTCAAAATGGAAACGCGGACAGATCCTTGAAAAAAGAGTCGCTTTTCAAAAACGAGAGTTAGTGTTATATGCAACGTACAAGGAAAAAAGAACCGATCATTTCATTATTGATCTTTCATGGTCCCCGCCTGATTTAACTTTTGCTGAATTACTGCACCATGCGGGTGCTATTCCGCTGCCGCCCTATATTAAAAGAAAGCCAGAAGCAACCGACACAGAACGTTATCAAACAATTTATGCGGAACAAAACGGTTCAGTGGCGGCTCCCACCGCAGGACTTCATTTTACCGGAAATATTTTTGATAAGCTAAGAAAGAACAACGTTCAAACAGATTTTGTTACCCTGCATGTGGGCGCGGGGACTTTCAAACCGGTGAAAACTGAAACGATCGGTGAACATGAAATGCATGAGGAATTCATTGATGTTTCAAAGGATGTCATTAATAATATCCTGCAAACTCTTACCGGCAATATCATAGCTGTCGGGACTACTTCCCTTCGCACTATTGAAAGTTTATATTGGATCGGGGCAAAATTGTTAATGGGCAAGAACCAACCGGCTGACGAAAGCCCGTCACAACCCCCAGAGTTACACCAATGGGAAGTCTATGACAAGTTAATCCAGGACATATCCCCGGCTGCAGCTTTGCAATCATTGTTGGATTGGATGCAAAAGAACGAACGGGAGAGGTTAATCACAAAAACGAAAATCATCATTGCACCCGGGTATAAATCGAAAATCATTAAAGGATTGATCACAAATTTTCATCAACCGGATTCTACCTTATTATTACTAGTCGCCGCTTTGATCGGGAATGATTGGAAGCAGGTGTATGACTATGCCCTGGAAAATGATTTTCGTTTTCTTAGTTATGGAGACGGGTGCCTGCTGTGGATTCCTTCTGAATAAAGATTATGATATATTTTTTTTCAGCGGTATTTCAATAGTGAAAGTGCTTCCTTTCCCTAGCGTACTGTCAGCTTTGATTTGCCCATGATGGCCCTCAATGATCGTTTTTACATAACTTAATCCCAGCCCAAATCCTTTTACATTATGGATGTTGCCGGTATGGGCACGATAAAATCTTTCAAACACTCTTTTCAACGTCTCTTTATTCATCCCGATCCCATTGTCTTCGACCTTGATCGTTAGATTCTTCCCATTTGACAGCGTTGTGATCTTTATATATATCGGGGTGTTTTCTTTTGAATACTTGATCGCGTTATCGATAAGATTATTGATAAGATTGGAGAAATGTACTTCGTCCGCGTTGATAAGATCGTTCTCTGCATTCAGCAGCAACTCGGCTCTCCCTTTCTTTTCCTCCAATTGTAAACCAAAATTATCAGCCACATCTTTTATTATTTCGTGAACATGAACAGGCTTAAGATTCAGGTCCACTTCCCGTTTTTCCAATTGTGATGCTTTCAAAATTGTTTCCACCTGCCGGTTCATTCGCTGGTTCTCTTCCTTAATGATCCCGCTGAAATAACCGATCTTTTCCCTGTCCTGCAATACTTTTTCGTTCTTCATCGCATCAACAGCCAGGGATATGGTGGCAATCGGCGTTTTGAATTCATGGGTCATGTTATTTATGAAATCATTCTTGATATCACCGAGCTTTTTTTGCCTGAGCATCGTGCGAACAGTAAGGTAAAACGCTGTTATAATGATAATAATGAATAGAACCGCCGTGAGTATTCGCAAACGCAAAGACTGAAAAGCAAAACTCTGATAATCCAGGCCTACCACGATCAGTGTTTCATCTGTGGTCAGGTTTTCTGCGGCTGATCCGCTCGGTGTCATCAGGAAATATCCTTTGGAGTAATTGTTAATGGTGTCATTGTATTCCGAAGCAAAATTATCAGACTGCCGCTCGATCTTACCCATCAGGTTGGTCCTGGGATCAAGATTTGCCAAAACAAACTCAAACCTCATCTTATGAAGATCAACCCTATTGAATGCGATCCTGATCTTTTCACTCAACTCCGCGGCAGTAAATCGTTTGCCGATAGTCGCTGGCTTTAAAAATTCCAGGGAGAAGTTATCTGAAAAAATATTTTCTTTACTAATAGGTCCGGGCGAATAATTGCCTTTATATGGTTCCAGCTCATGACCCACAATATCAACTGCTTCATCTATCTTTTCCTTGATTTGTTCTTCCCGCAACAATACCATGTTTTTCAGCCAGGATACCTGGAAAAAAATAATTCCGACCAGCGACAATGTTATCAGGATAGTAATAATGGTAAAGATCCGCTTCACAAGTAATTGCCCATTTAGACCGAAAGATAGAAGGTTTTTAATAGATCATAACAATCCGGCAAAAATACTGTGTCACAGGCGGATAGACTAATTGCTGCAGGGCGTGATTCTTATTTTAACGGTGTTTTTAACAAGCTGTTTTATTCTTTTTTTTAAGCGGCACTATTAAAAAAGATAAAATAAACGAACCCCACAGTTTTCAAAAGATTTTATACTAAATTGAATCATGGTTCAACCGGCACCGGGGATATTGTTAATCGCTGATCCTTTCTTAAAGGACCCTAACTTTCTTCGTACCGTTGTATTCCTTTGTGAACATAAAGAAGAAGGAAGTTTTGGTTTTGTATTAAACCGCAAATACGAAAACACGCTGGATGAATTGATACCGGGACTTGAAGACCTGAAGTTGCCTGTTTTCTACGGGGGCCCTGTGCAAATGGACACTATTCACTTTCTGCACCAATACCCCAATGACATTCCGGGTAGTGAAGAAGTGATAAAAGGAGTTTACTGGGGCGGCGATTTTGAACGGGTAGTTGAAATGCTGAAAACGGGGATAGCCGATCCAAATAAGATCCGGTTTTATATTGGCTACTCGGGCTGGAGTGATGGACAATTAAAATCTGAGCTCGATGAAAAATCCTGGCTGACGGTCGCAGGTACGCGTAAACTGATCTTTCACCGGAATTATCAGGAAATATGGAAAGACTCTCTCAAACAATTGGGCGGCGATTATGAAATGATGATCAATTTTCCTATCGATCCGCAGTTAAATTAGTAGCAACCCCATAGAAATTTTTTGCCACGGATGCACGGAATTGTATCCGTGCATCCGTGGCATTCATTTAAATATACTATGCGCAATGTGCCATCGCTTGTCGATTGAATTAACTTTCTTATCGGAATTACATTTACTGCCTTAGTTTTGCTTCTCTCAAACCTGAATATGAAAAAATCATTAGTACCGTTGATTTTATTGATAGTATTTATTTCATGCAATGAAGAAAAGAAAAGGGCCCGGGTACTTGTATTTTCTAAAACAACGGGATATCGCCATGCCTCAATAGCAAATGGCAAGATCGCGATACAGAATCTCGGAATACAAAATGGATTTGACGTTGATACTACGGAAAACGCAGGGACTTTTAATGAGGATGACCTGAAAAAATTTGCTGCCGTTGTTTTTCTTTGTACTACCCTTGATGTGTTGAACGATAGCCAGCAGGTCGCTTTTGAGAGATTCATCCAGGCTGGCGGCGGATTCGCAGGGATACATTCAGCCGCCGATACAGAATATGACTGGGGATGGTACGGAGATCTTTGCGGGGCCTGGTTTGAAAGTCACCCTGAGATACAGGCCGCTTCAATCAACGTCATTGATAACTCTCATTTGTCCTCGAAACATTTGCCGGCAGCCTGGAGCAAAACCGATGAATGGTATAATTACAAAAAATTGAATAACGATGTAAAGGTTCTGTTGAAACTGGATGAGAAGACATACAAGGGCGGAAAAATGGGTGACAATCATCCCATCGCCTGGTATCATGAATTTGATGGCGGCCGTTCATTTTATACCGGCCTTGGACATACGGAAGAATCCTATTCTGACTCATTATTTCTTCGCCATATCCTCGGAGGCATTCAATACGCTATCGGCGATAACAAACACGATTATTCAAAGGCGAAGACAGCTTACCGCCCGGAAGAAACCAGGTTTACAAAAGCAGTCTTATCAACCGGGGAATTTTTTGAGCCGACCGAGATGACCATCCTTCCCAATCTTGACATTTTGATCGTTCAGCGGCGCGGAGAAATACTATTATATAAAAATGATTCAAAGAAAATAAAGCCGGCAGGTTTTCTCAACGTGTATTGGAAAACAAAAAAAACTCCTACGGTGAGTGCGGAGGAAGGGCTATTGGGAGTTTGCAAGGATCCTGATTTCGCAAAAAATAATTACGTATATATTTTTTATAGTCCGGCTGATACATCCGTGAATCGTTTATCAAGATTTCAATTGAAAAATGATTCTATAGATATGCAGTCAGAAAAAATTGTCCTGCAGTTTTATTCCCAGAGAGAGATCTGTTGTCACACAGGGGGATCGATTGCATTCGGGCCGGATGGCGCATTATATGTTTCAACCGGCGATAACTCCACTCCTTTTGACGAATCCAAACAACGATATGTAAGTCACGGCTTCGCACCTTTGGATGACAGACCGGGTCATGAACAGTACAATGCGAGAAGAACATCCAGCAACAGCAATGATCTGCGGGGTAAGATCATCCGCATTCGTATCAAAGAAGATGGCAGCTATGAGATTCCTGATGGCAATCTTTTTCCAAAAGATCAACCCGGCACCAAACCTGAGATTTATGTAATGGGTAATCGCAATCCCTATCGTATTTCAATAGATCAAAAAAACAGTTTTCTCTATTGGGGCGAAGTCGGCCCTGACTCCAACATCGATAGTTTGCAATCAAGAGGTCCCCGGGGATATGATGAAATTAACCAGGCGAGACAGCCAGGGTATTTTGGCTGGCCATTATTCATCGGGAATAATTATGCTTATTATAATTACGATTACAATACGGGTAAATCAGGAGAAAAGTTTGATCCCCTGAAACCAATTAATAACGCAAGGTCAAATACCGGCATAAAAGAATTGCCCGCATCGCAACCCGCATTTATCTGGTATCCTTATATTCTATCAAAAGATTTTCCGGGGATGGAAACCGGCGGACGCACGGCAATGGCGGGCCCCGTGTTCTATTCCGATATGTTTCCGGCAGGTACAAGATTGCCGGATTACTACAATGGGAAGCTATTTGTTTATGAATGGATGAGAAATTTTATCAGGGTAGTAACCATGCGCCCAAACGGAGATTTTTATAAGATGGAACCGTTTATGAGCAGGACAAAATTTGCAGCACCGGTGGATATGGAACTCGGTCCTGATGGAAAATTATATATACTCGAATACGGTACCGGTTGGTTCAGCAAGAATAAAGATTCGGGACTGTCGAGAATTGATTACACGAAATAACCAGGTTTGCACACGGGTTATAAAACTCATAGTCAAATGGTCAAACCACGCGACGCTTTATTTTTCGTTTCGCATAAATATAATCAATAGCCAATACGACGATCAGTATGACTAAGCCGAAAAACTCCCTCGTTTCTTCGATCCAAGGTTTGGTAGCCTTCATGGTCTCTGCAATGTTTTCAGCATTGTGATGGTTTATCCAATCCAGTACGCCATCTTCAGCTACAAATAAATAAGCAGCATACGCGGTATAAATCAAAATGCCCAATAAATAGGCCCCCGGGTAATATTTGCCCCTGAAAGCAAGCCAGCAAAGTATAGCCCCATATAAGTAGATAGGTATCCAGACATACGGGTCGGGATCATTGTATTGCAAGGCTGCTGAGAAAATAAATAACAAACAGAAGAGGAGATTAAAGATTTTCATTGACTAAACTTACGAAAAGCTAACCAAATGACCCGTCAACGTCTTTTATTCTTAAGATAGACAGGCTATTATTGCCCCAGCCAGTCTTTGAAACCATTCACTCTCTCGCGGCTGACGACAGTGTCTGTTTTGATGGATGGCAAAAGTTCTAATTTCAACCTTCCGCCGAGCCAGGTATGTACTTTACTGACCGCTTCAATATTTACCAGCAGTTGTCGGTTGATACGGTAAAATTTATTCGGCTGTAATTGTTCCTCCAGTTGCGAAAGGTTACTTTCCAAAAGATATTTATTGTTGCTGAAATCAACTGCATAACAAAGCTTACCTTCTGCATAACAATAAGCTGTTGATTCTAACTTCAGGTAACTCAGTTGTTGCCCCCGTTTTATCAATAACCGCTCCTTATACTTTGCAGAACTCATCTCTTGCACCAGCTTCAGTATCTTATCCGAAAAACCATTTTCCCTTTTGTTATAAATCTGCCTGTATTTATCTACTGCCTGTTGCAGCTCCCTTTCATCAATAGGCTTTAATAAATAATCAATGCTGTTTACTTTAAATGCCTTCAACGTGTATTGATCAAAGGCAGTAGTGAAGATAACCGGCGCTTTCACTTCTGTTTGTTGAAAAATATCAAAACTTAGCCCGTCTGCCAGCTGAATATCCATAAAAATGAGGTCAATATTTTCAGCAGACTGGAGAAACCTGACTCCCGCCTCTACGCTGTCAATTTTTTTGATCACATCAATTTCATCGCTGATACTTTGCAGCATTTTCACAAGCCTGTTGGCTGCCGGTATTTCGTCCTCGATGATTATTACCCGCATATTAATTTTTGATAGCGTGTCATTTACTTTCTATCAGTGGGATAGAGACAGTAAAGCTGTTATCATCCGCAATCACTTCTACTTTTTTATCACTTAAAAGCCTGCATCGATTCCGGATATTATCCAGGCCGATGCCCGTTGATTCACTTAGCTGGTTTTTCATTTGAAGATTATTTCGCACTACCAGCCTCCCATTTTCTGTAAATACGTCGATCTTCAATGGCTTGTCCGATGAAACAATATTATGTTTGATCGCATTTTCCATCAAAATCTGCAATGAAAGCGGAACGATCTGTCTTTCCATTTTTTCTTCCGGCACATCAATGCCGATGTCGAGGTTGTCTCCAAATCTTGTTTTCAGTAAAAAGGCATAGGCTTTCATCACATCCAACTCATCTTTTAACGGGATGCTCTGTTCGTCTCTTACTTCCAGGATATGCCGATACACCTTTGATAACTGCTGTACGAAATCAACCGCCAGTTTCGGGTTTTCAGGTATGATAGAACTGAGAGTATTTAAATTATTAAAAAGAAAATGCGGGTTCACCTGGGTTTTTAAAGCATTCAGTTGAGCTTTCAGACTTTCTCTTTTCAGCATTTCCTTCTCCTCCACTGATTTTTTTAGTTCGTTCATAAAATAAATGCTCTCATAAATGGCCACTACGGTAAGTGTGCAAACAATCGCAGCGGCATTGGAATTGGTAATTACTTCAACCCAGCTGTATCCTTCATAGTGCTCCCCCTTAAGACCGCAAACATCCAGGATATAGCCAAGAACGTTGTTGGTAACAATCGTATAAACAAGCATACTGACCGATTGAACGAGCAACCTTTTCCTGACTTCTTCAAAGGTTGGGTACCTGTTACGTGCCCAGATAAGAATATACCTGTTGCCTAACCATATTGCGGCTGTAATGATCAACACACCCAGGTAAACTTTTCCCGTGAAGTAAGGTTGTTTATTAAACCTCATTCCGAAGAAGATAAAAGGAATAATGAGTGC
>JANWHX010000028.1 GCA_025450235.1 Chitinophagaceae bacterium
AAATAGCACAGACAGAGATTTCGCCGATCAGTGACGCAAGAGGAAGTAAGGAATATAAAACATTATTGCTTGGTCAATTGATCAAGGCGCATTTTATAACGCTGTTTCCTAAAATTTGGGAAGATCTGGTTTTGGGCTAAAGCCCTTCTTTTATTATTTAGATTTTATCCCCGGTCTGAAGACCGGGGCAATAAGAACGATTTGCCACGGACTTAAGTCCGTGGTAATAGAACACAAAGACTGACGGCTTTAGCCGAACAAGAGAATGAAAAATATAGATTCATACACACATGTTCGCGGCGAATCAGTTTATCTTGATGATATTCCAATTGTCAATGGAACATTATATGCGGCAGTATTTGATTCTCCAGTTGCCCATGGAAAAATAAAATCGCTCGATACGAATGAGGCCTCGGATATGCGTGCTGTAGTACGGATCTTTACTGCTAAGGATATTCCTGGTCAAAACCAGATTGGTGGTATTGTGCCGGATGAAGAATTATTGGCCAGCGATCATGTTCATTTTTGCGGAATGCCGGTTGCATTGGTAGTGGCCGAGACAGAAGAAGCCGCCAGGGCAGCCGTAAAAAAAATAAAAATCGAGATCGACCCTTTACACATCATCACTGACCCAAGAGAAGCAAAAGAAAAAGGTGAGCTGATCATTCCGCCAAGAACATTTCAAATCGGTGACACAAACAATGCATGGAGCGGATGCGAACATATCGTTGAGGGCAGTACAGAAACAAACGGCCAGGAACATTTATATATCGAGACGCAGGGAGCTTATGCTTTGCCATTGGAAAATGGAGGTTTCAGGGTTTATTCGTCGACCCAGGGTCCGACAGCGGTACAACGAACAACCGCAAGGGTATTGGATCTCCCGATGAATAAAATTGAGGTCGATACAACAAGGTTAGGCGGTGGGTTTGGCGGCAAAGAGGACCAGGCAACGACCTGG
This sequence comes from Chitinophagaceae bacterium, assembly GCA_025450235.1. GTDB lineage: Bacteria > Bacteroidota > Bacteroidia > Chitinophagales > Chitinophagaceae > VBAT01. Next base: position 962 of record JANWHX010000028.1, read on the forward strand.
GGTGTAATGTGTGCCCTGGCAAGTTATCATTTGAAAAGACCGGTAAAATATTCTTTGCACCGCATGGAAGACATGCGAATGACGGGTAAGCGTCACCCTTATTCATCGGATTTTAAAATTGGTTTGAATAAAGATTTAAAGATCATTGGATACGAAGTAACATTTTTTCAGAATGCCGGCGCTGCTGCTGATCTTTCACCGGCGGTGATGGAAAGAACCTTATTTCATTGTACCAACTCTTATTTTGTACCTAATGTAAAAGCAACAGCATATAGTTGCAGAACTCATTTACCTCCGAACACAGCTTTCCGTGGGTTTGGCGGACCCCAGGGAATGTTTGTGATCGAGGCTGCCATAGCAAAAGCTGCTGATGTATTGGGCATCCCCGCATCTGATATTCAACAAAAGAATTTGTTAAAGACAGGAGATGAATTTCCGTACGGTCAGAAGGCAGAAAGCGAAGCCAATGAATGCTGGAACAAGGCAAATGAATTGTATGATATAAACAAACTCAGAAAAGAAGTTGATGCGTTTAATAAAAACAATAAGCTCTCTAAAAAAGGAATGGCATTAATGCCGATCTGTTTTGGCATTTCATTTACTAAAACATTAATGAACCAGGCCAGGGCACTAGTTCATGTGTATACAGACGGAAGCGTGGGCATCAGCACGGGTGCAGTGGAAATGGGCCAGGGCGTGAATACAAAAATTTTACAGGTAGCAGCCAGGATATTTTCAATCGATCCTTCCAGGATAAAAATAAATTCAACCAATACCTGGCGCGTTGCAAATACATCTCCCACTGCAGCCAGTGCGGCTGCCGACCTGAATGGTAGAGCTACCGAAATTGCATGTAATGAAATTTTGAACCGTCTGAAACAAGTGGCGGCAGAAGAATGTCTTGCTGTTGCAGAAATCGATAAGACCGGGATACCGCCGTTCGAAATAAAAGAAGAATGGATCTATATAAACGGGAAGAAAACCGATTGGAACTGGAACAAGCTTGTCATGGCTGCATATATCAGGCGCGTCAGCTTATCTGAGCATTCGCACTATACTCCGCCGGGTATACATTTTGATCCTGCTAAAGAAAAAGGCCATCCCTTTGCTTATCATGTTTATGGCACCGCGATCATTACCGCAACGATAGACTGCCTTCGGGGAATTTACGAAGTCGATTCTGTAAAAGTGGTGCATGATTTCGGCAGCAGTATGAATTATCTCGTGGACTTAGGACAATGTGAAGGCGGAATTGTGCAGGGAATTGGATGGATGACGATGGAAGAGCTTCTTTACAACAAAGAAGGAAAGCTTATGACAAATGCATTGTCTACTTATAAAGTGCCTGACATCTATTCGGTACCTAAAGAAATTGACATTCATTTTCTGCAATCAGATAAAGACAATCTTGCCATATTCAGAAGCAAGGCCGTGGGCGAACCTCCATTGATGTATGGTATCGGCGCTTATTTTGCGTTACGGAACGCGGTAAAAGCATTTAACCCCTCTGCCGATATTCCTTATGATGCGCCGATGACGCCGGAAAAAGTTTTGATGTCTCTCTACCAAAAGAAAGAAGTAACATCACCTGTTTAGGCTCTGGCTACATGATGGTTCTATTGAAAGGGGAACCACATAGAAGATAGGTCACATAGGGCTTCACAACTCGTCCCGCCAAAGGCGGGATAGATCTAGGTGTTCATCTATTGTGTTCTATGTCCGGAGCCTGTCCCGACGAAGGAGGGATGGTTCAATTTGCTTAGTCTCGAATCAATCCATCACTTTCAGCTTCGACACCATAATACTTACACAAAGACCAAATAGTGCGACGACTGCAAAAGAGTATTGAAGACTTGATGCCTGCGCGATATAACCGATCAATGGCGGTCCAATCAAAAATCCAAGGAAGCCGATACTGGAAACGCCTGCCAACGCCATCCCGGGTGACGTTTTTGCTGATCGGGCTGCGGTACTATAAACTGTTGGAATTACTGACGAAACACCCAGGCCTACAATAAAGAAACCAATAGTTGCCGTGACCAGGTAGGGAAGCAACACAGAAATTAATAAACCGGTAAAAATCATAACTCCACTAATCTGTAATGTTTTCTTTCTTCCGATCCTTGCAATGATCCTGTCGCCGGCAAAACGGCCGGTTGCCATCATCACCATAAATGTTGCATATCCAAGTATCACCAATGAGTGCGGCGCTTTCACTATTTCCCTGAAATAAACCCCGCTCCAGTCAAACATGGTGCCTTCAGCCGCCATCGTGCAGAAAGCGATGATGCCAAGTCTTATCAATACACCTTCGGGCCTGGAGAAGAATTTTTTTCTTTCCGTTGTGGCGGATGTTCCGGGGATAAGATATCTTCTTGCAATAAAAGCAATGAGGAATACCATAGAAGCCACAACAAAAAAATGTTGCCGTGGCGACAATTCTAAATTCATCATTAACAATCCAACCAACGCTCCGCTGAATCCTGCGAGGCTCCACACGCCATGAAAACTAGTCATGATCGGCCGGCCATAGATTTTTTCAGCAAGCACGCCTTGCGTGTTGACCGATATGTTCGACATGTTGCCAACAATACCAAAGATGAATAATGCCAGTGCCAGTTGCCATCCCTGCGATGCCCAACCGATATTCGTCAACTCAATGGCATATAAAAAAATCGAAAATGATAAAATTGTCCGGCTTCCATACTTTGTGACCAGTCGTCCCGATACCGGCATCATAATCAGTTGACCAATCGGTAAGGCCAATAAAATAGTTCCCAGTTGTCCTTCGCTGAGATTGAGTTTAGTTTTTATATCCGGAATCCTGCTGGCCCATGACGCAAAACTGAAACCCATACAAAAGTAAAAAGCCGATACGGCAAGCCGCATGGTTGATCGCTCAACATGAGTTTTGGAAACTGTGCCGGTAAGAGTATTTAAAAGAAATCTTTTGAAAACCGATCGCCGTAATACGTTTGTTGTTTTTTCCATAGTAAGTCCTTTCATTCAACAATACTTCATACAGCTGCAGGAGCATAAAGTTAAATCTAAAATTCACCCGGTGATTTGACATTAATCAATTAGTAATTTATTAGTCCGTTATCCCTATACTGCTTTGAGAATCACCTTTTAAAAGCAGTCTGTTTTTTTATAAATAAATTTATGTCCCCTAACAAATAATGAAAAATACTACGCCCTGGATATTGATTGATGAGAGTCTTGGAAAGAGGGTCCATGTAATGCTCTTATATGTGCTGGAAAGCAGCGGCAGCAGCCCCGGCCGCCAGGGATTTTGCATGGCAGTGAATGCAAATAACGAGATGGCAGGGTCGATAGGAGGTGGGATCATGGAACATAAGTTTGTAGAAATGGCTAAGGCGAGCCTGGAGGCGGGAGTAGAGGGACGGGAGACGGGAGCCGGGAGTCGAGAGGCAGGGCATACGATAAAAAAACAGATTCATGATAAATCTGCGTCAAGGAACCAGAGTGGAATGATCTGTTCGGGGGAACAGACAATATTATTATACCTGGTTAAGGATGCAGATCATAGAGTGGTACTGGATATTATCCGCTCGCTCGAAAAAAATGAGAACGGCACGTTGATCCTTTCACCGCAGGGAATCAGGTTTGATGATAGTATTCCTGAAAAAGATTTTGAATATTCATTTCAATCTGAAGACGACTGGCTGTACAAGGAAAAAACCGGATTTAAGAACGAACTCTTTATCATCGGGGGCGGACATTGTTCTTTGGCTTTTTCAAAGCTGATGCGGTCGATGGATTTTTATATCCGCATTTATGATGAGAGAAAAGATTTAAAAACTATGGTGGAAAATGAAGCGGCCCATGAAAAACATTTTGTCCCTGATTATACAGTTCTGAAAGACATGATTCATTCCGGTCCGAACCATTTTGTGGTGATCATGACATTTGGATATCGTACTGATGATACTGCATTAAAGGCTTTACAGGGAAAAGAATTTAAGTATATCGGTTTACTGGGTAGCAAATACAAAGTTGGAAAAATGTTTGATGATTACCGGAAAGAGGGTGTAAAAGAAGAATGGTTGCAACGAATTTATACTCCCGTCGGTCTTGCAATAAAGAGCCAGACGCCGGAAGAGATTGCAGTGAGTATTGGGGCCGAGATAATCAGGGTTAAAAACGAACATCTATGAGAGTTGCTCTCTTCTTTTTTTTATCTCCCCTTCTTTGCTTTTCTCAGGAGCAATATTCAACCCGGGATTTGAAAGCAGGAAAATTCAGCGATGACAGCAGTTATATTTATTCGCTTCCATTCGAAAACAAAAAAAAGGTATTCCTGGTCCAGGGTTATGAAAGCAAGATATTCAGCCATAAAAATGAACGGGCTTTGGATTTTAAAGTAAAAAAGGGAACAAAGATCTGTGCCGCCAGGGCCGGCATAGTTATTTCCGTAAGGAAAGATTCAGGCAAAGGCGGATTAAAAAAAGAGAATCTGTCCGATGGTAATTATGTTTCTATTCAGCATAACGATGGATCGGTTGCCTATTACTGGCACCTGGAAAAAGACGGCGCCATGGTAAACGCGGGAGATACGGTAAAAACCGGACAGAGTATCGGGCTGAGTGGCAACACCGGTTACTCCGCATTCCCGCATTTGCATTTTGAAGTACAAGGCTACGACGTCACCGGCAACTATAAACAACTGGCCACCCGGTTCAGGACCAACAAAGGCGTTATTTATCTGCGACCGGGGAAGTTTTATCGGACGACCCGTTAGGTTTTTACAAATTGAAATCCGGAAGCCGAGGTCATATCTTTTGAGGGTTGTTAACCGTCATTTCATTTTCAATATTGCCGGTGTTTAATGTTGTTGCCGGCTCAAAGAGCATGATCTCCACTTCTTCGTTGGCAACCGGTTTATGTTCGACACCCCTTGGCATAATTAAAAACTCGCCGGCATTAAC
>JANWHX010000029.1 GCA_025450235.1 Chitinophagaceae bacterium
AACAAAGCCACATTGGCGATATCTTCGCCGGAAGCAAATCGTCCAAGTGGTATGCCTGCCCGGTATTTGTCGGCGGCTTCGCCTTCTTTCAGATAACTTGTCATATCTGTTTCTACGAAACCAGGAGCGATCGCATTGCAACGGATATTACGACTGCCTAGTTCTTTGGCTACACTTTTAGTAAATCCAATGATGCCCGCCTTTGACGCGGCATAACTGCTTTGCCCGGCATTTCCCATCTCACCAATAATTGAACTCATATTGATGATAGCGCCACTCTTTGCTTTCATCATCGGCCTTATCACCTGTTTGGTCATATAGAAAACACTGTTGAGATTTATTTTGATAACATCTTCCCATTGATCGGGAGACATACGAAGAAGAAGATTGTCTTTTGATATACCCGCATTATTTACACATACATCCACGGTGCCAAATTCTTTTACTACTTCGTTGACAAAAGATTCGCACTGCGCAAAATCACCTGCATTGCTTTTCGAAGCTTTTGCTTTTACACCCAGGCCCTGCAGTTTTTTTTCCAGGGCAGACGCTTTTTCTGCGCTGCTGTCACTTACGTAAGTAAAGGCAATGGTAGCACCATGCTCGGCAAATTTTATGGCAATCGCTTCGCCGATACCGCGGGCGGCCCCTGTAACAATGGCCACCTTTCCTTCTAATAATTTCATATTCTAATCAATTTAATGAATGACAATAAAAAATAAAATGAATTTGTAAATGTATTGCACAATAAATATTCGCCCGTAAAATGGTTTTTGCAATTCTTACAAATTTGAGTGGACGGTTGCATAACTGCCCTGAAAATAAGGATTTCTTCCAGATGTTTCTTTTGCTTAACAGGCGAAAGAAGGTTATCTCTTGCCGGTTTGTTCACTTGTCTTTATAGCCGGGAGGCTCTTTCAAATATTATTTTGCAAGATTTTTAGCCTTCAACGCTCTTGATTCAATCCATTTCCAGGAAAGAACGGCAAAGGGTAAAGTTAAAATCATCGAGAGAAAAATCATCCAAAATATTGGAATGGTTCCGTTCGTAAGCTGTACAATACATTGTTGTATGGGAAAGGAATAAAGGAACATTCCATAGGAGAAATCTCCATATCTCCCGAAGTGATTTAAGACAGACGGAAGCTGGGCAAAATAGAGAATAATATAGGGGAATGCAATAAAGGTGAGCGGGTTGACAATCCCGGTAAAACAACGCAGTATAACAATTGATAATGCCGCTAAAAAAATCCACTTATTATACTTCAGCTTTTCCTTGTATAAAGTCGCGACCACCCCGGCAAAAAAGTAAAGAGAAAAATAAAACGGTAGTACAGAAACAGATCCAAACAAATCGTTGAACCAGGGACTCAATAAAATCAACATGAAAAAAACAACCGCCGGGATAATTTTCTTTCGAAAAAAGAATAATATGTGTAATAATGCCAGCAGGATGTAAAGCCTTCCTTCGAGGGTCAATGTCCACAACGAGCCGTTTATAGATTTTTCTGAATTATGTATAAAAAGTCCTGGCAGATCCCATTGAAGTGGCAGCACAAATAACATATTCCGCAGGTAAGACCAGGTATGCAGCGATAGAAAGTAATCGGGCAGGCTAAGCACGGTAAATAGAGGACCTATAAGGAACATGCTAAATAAAATAACCCCGCAAAGTCCCGGCACGATGCGCAAAAACCTTTTCCATGCATAATTAAGAATCGAAGAGGACCGGAATAAGCTTTGGCTCACCAGGTACCCGCTGATAACAAAAAAACAAATCAACCCAAGACTGCTGAAGTGATACGTGCCGCGGCTGATCACCATTAATAGTTCTTTGTCATCATTTCCCGTGAGCACATAGGAATGAGAAATTATTACAAATAGTGCCGAAATGAAACGAAGAAAATCAAAATTATTGTGCTGTCGTATTTTATTGACATCAGAAAGAATCATTTGCCTGTTGCTTTAATATCTCTACGATAACAGATCTTTCATTTGATAATCTCGGCACTTTATGCTGGCCGCCGAGTTTTCCCTTACTACGGAGCCAATCCGTGAATACTCCTTTTTTTAACGAATGAATAAGCGGTAGCCCCAGGGCAATATCCCTGTATCTCTTGGCTTCATAATCACTATTTATATTTTTTAATGCAGCATCCAGTTCCCTGGTGAAAACTTCCATGCTTTCCGGTTCTTTTTCAAATTCGATCAGCCATTCATGTGCACCATTGGACGTATCAGAGAAATAAACGGGAGCTGCGGTATAATCATTTACGATTGCACCGGTTTTTTGGGAAGCAATAGCGATTGCCCTGTCTGTATTGTCGACGATGACTTCTTCGCCAAAAGCATTTATATAGTGTTTCAACCGTCCTGTAACTTTTATGCGAAAAGGATTCAGGGAAGAGAACTGGATCGTATCGCCAAGAACGTAGCGCCACAATCCCCCGTTTGTAGAAAGAATGAGCGCATAGTTTTTACCGGTCTGCACGTCCTGCAACCCTACCGTCTGCGGATATTTATTTCCATATTCGCTTACGGGCATGAACTCCATAAAAATACCATGGTCAGTAAATAACAACATGCCATCGTCACCCGGACTTTCCTGGGCGGCGAAGAATCCCTCGCTGGCATTATACATTTCCAGGTAATTTATTTTCTTGCCTATCAGTTTGTCAAATTGTTCCTTATAAGGGGTAAATGACACGCCGCCATACATAAACAATTCAAGCGAGGGCCAGACCTCCGCCATTGTCTTTTTACCGGTCATTTCCAATATCCGACGGAACAGTACAAGCGTCCACGTAGGTACTCCTGAAATAGATGTGACATTTTCTTTAATCGTGCTTTCTGCAAGCTTGGCGATCTTATTTTCCCATTCATCCATCAGCGCAATACTCAGATCCGGCGTCCTTAGCCAATGACCCCAGAATGGAGAGTTTTGCAACAACACCGCGCTGAGATCGCCATACTGCGCTTCATTATTCATCGGGTTGATACTATGGCTACCGCCAATCACCAATCCTTTGCCGGTGAGCAATACCGAATCAGGGTTGAACTGGTAATAAAGTGATAATACATCTTTCGATGCTTTGTAATGACAATCTTCAAGGCTTTCATCGCTGACAGGTATGAACTTGCTTTTGTCGCTGGTAGTGCCACTGCTTTTTGCAAACCAATAAACGGGTGTGTTCCATAAAATGTTCTGTTCCCCATTCATGATACGTTCTATGTATGGTTTCAGGTCATCGTATTCATGCACGGGAACGGCTTGTTTAAATTCACGAATATTGAATAATTCATGAAACCGGTGCTTCCTTCCAAACTCGGTGTACTGTGCCGCGGTAACGATATCCTGCAACACTTCACGCTGTGCATCCACCGGGTGATTCTTCCATCCTTCAATACGCCAGAGGCGCATGCGGGCAAGCGATGATATGGCGGGACTGAGAAGACTCATTGGTTAGGGAAAGATAAAAAGAACCGGACGATAAAGACTAAATATCCTGAAATATAGTAGTGACTCAGTTTGAAAGTAACCATCTTAATTCCTGGAGGGATGCCACGGATGCACGGAAAATCTATGTAAGACTTTATTCCGTGCATCCGTGGCAAAATTCAACCTGATGCACTATCTGAAATATCGATCAGGACAGAACATTACCAACTTCGGCAGTATGTATGATCAATTTGCACTTTTCAAATAGTTGTTTCGCTTTTTCAAGAGCGGCAAACGCCTGCGATTTCACAATGTATTCGGTGAAAGCGTGATCTGTTACGTCATTGCTGTGATCGCTGGTTAAATCACCGGCGGCATTATATATACTTTGCCAGAAAGCTAAATGGAACTGGTCCTCAATTTTAATATCGCGTAGCTCAGCAGTATACTGCTGCAATTTCTTTTCCTGCGCAAAAAGGGGTGACTGTTCAATGGCATCAACTACGTTATAGTAATCCGAACAAAATTCTTTGAACAAAACAGGGTCCTTCAAAGTCTGGAAGCTTGATTTATCTACCCTTTTTTCCATTCTCTCGTTCAGAATACTCCCTATCGTATCGATGAGCCCGGAAAAATAATCCCCGACAAGTATCTCCCTGCTATGTCCTCTTGCTTCATCGTGTAAATAATCTTTTCTTTTTAATTCAAAATTTCTTCCGAGGTATAATTTCCTTACCTGTTCATTAGCCGCTAATTCTTCAGCAGCACCGTGTGCGAATATCTTTCCCTCGATCAGCAGGTAAGCTCTGTCACAGATAGATAAGGTCTCTGTTACATTATGATCAGTGATGAGAATGCCGATATTCTTGTATTTCATTTTAGCAACGGTCGCCTGTATATCTTCCACAGCAATGGGATCAATGCCGGCGAAAGGCTCATCAAGTAAAATAAATTTGGGATCGACGGCCAATGCCCTGGCTATCTCTGTTCTTCTTCTTTCACCCCCGCTCAAAACATCGCCGTTACTTTTACGGACATGCTGCAAACGAAATTCATCCAGCAATGATTCCAGTTTATCTTTCTGTTCACGTTTGGGAAGATTAGTCATTTCCAATACCGCCGCTATATTATCTTCCACACTCAGTTTACGAAATACAGATGCCTCCTGCGGAAGGTAACCAATGCCCATCTTTGCCCTTTTGTACATCGGGAGTTTAGTGATATTCTGATCATCGAGGTAAACTTCACCCTCATCCGGCTTTATTAAGCCAACAACCATATAAAACGTAGTTGTTTTGCCGGCGCCATTAGGCCCAAGTAAGCCCACAATCTCGCCCTGCTTAACGTCTACACTGACATGGTTTACCACTGATCTTCCACTATACTTTTTGACCAGGTTCTTCGTATGTATAACAATTGACATTAGAAGCAAAAATAAGCTATGGATATAAATGCAGGCTCTAATATTTTGATTTAACAATGCTTTGGACTAATGGGGCGGCATCATTAGCTTTGCAGCGCTCTATTAACGGATAGACGGAGCATAAATTAACAACAACTAATGAAAGTCACCGAGCACATAGCACAGGCAAAAGATATGCTCATCTCGTTTGAAGTGTTGCCGCCGTTGAAAGGAAAAGGAATCGATGCGTTGTATAAACATCTTGATCCTTTAATGGAATTCAAGCCTTCGTATATAAATGTCACTTATCATCGCAGCGAACATGTTTTTAAGAAAAAGCTGGACGGGAGCTTTGACAAGGTAGTGGTCCGGAAACGGCCGGGCACCGAAAGTATTTGTGCGGCTATTATGAACAAGTATAATGTTGATACCGTGCCTCATCTTATTTGCGGGGGATTCAGTGTCAATGAAACCGAAGATGCGCTGATCAACCTGCGTTATCTTGGTATTGACAATGTGCTTGTATTGCGCGGGGATGCTGCTAAAAATGAAACTGCTTTTGAGCCGGAACCGGGAGGTCATCAGTATGCCAGCGATCTGTTGCGACAGGTTGTCAATTTGAATGCCGGTATTTACCTGGAGGAAGATCTTAAGGGAACGCAGAAAACAGAATTTTGTATCGGGGTAGCAGGCTATCCTGAAAAACATTTCGAAGCTCCCAACATGCAAACGGATCTTCGTTACCTGAAAAACAAAGTAGATCTTGGAGCCGATTATATTGTCACGCAGATGTTTTATGATAATTCCAAGTATTATTCATTTGAAAAAGCCTGTCGTGAGATCGGAATTACCGTTCCCATCATACCGGGAATCAAGCCAATTTATTCAAGAAAGCAATTGACCGTCTTACCAAAGACTTTTCATATTGACCTGCCTACTGACCTGTCTAATGAGATATTAAAATGTAAAACCGATGAAGAAGTGGAGCAGGTAGGAACCGAATGGCTGCTGCATCAATCAAAAGACCTGAAGAAAAATGGGGTGCCGGTTCTTCATTATTATACGCTGGGTAAGCCGCATATTGTGGCCAATGTGGTGAGAGAACTTTAAGCACGAAATCAAAAAATACGAAATCCGAAAAGCTACATCTTGTAGGCGACGTTCTTTCGGATTTCGAGCTTAAAATTTCGGATTTACCTGGAGATCTCCGCCAACACTTTCTGATCAATTACCACCGGGTATTTTTTGCGGAGCGATTGTATCCATATTTCTTCCAGTCCTGCCTGGTAATCATTCATGACAAGTCCTTTCGCCTCATTAAAGGTTCTTGGAGTTGGTTCTGTATACACCTTTATGAGATACGCAAAAGAAGCGGAATTATCGTTTTTATTAATAGTTTGCTGTGTCAGCATACCAGCTTTGGGTTTTAGTTTACCAAGCCCTGGTATCTGGTCCCATTCATAGCGGGCTGAATCAGCCACTATTTTTTCACTCAATGCCTCTGCGGCTTTTTTCCAGGCCGCCGGATTTCTTTTCAACTGTTCGTATAGAGTTTTGGCGGTGGGTACATCGGTACAGAAAAAGACTACCGCATCAGCACTGGGTTTCCAATTATATTTAGCCTGCTTTTCTTTATAAAGCACCAATAACTGTGTTGAATCGTTTTGTGTCCTGTTCCAGATTTCCTGTTGCATGATCTCGAAGAAAAGGTTACCATCGCGAAACTCATTCATCTGCACCCGGAATTCTTCACTGAAATCTTCCAGGTGGGAACGATAGTATTCATACATCGCCGACCTGATAAATTCATTCATCAGGTCAGGATATTGCTTCAACCCGCTTCGGTCAGCTTTGTACCGGTTAATCTGGGAATAGCTTATCCATTGGGCAACGGTGATAGTTGTATCAGCAATTTTAAATAATGGCGATTGCTGATTCATCGCTTTGCCGATGCCAGCCGGTTTAAAATCCAGAAGACTGTCGCTAAGGGCCCAGAGTACTGCATCGTTGTAGGTGAATTTTTGAAAACCGGCTTTCTTTTGCACGCGGTCATAAACAAAATCTTTGGCAGTTTTCCACCTGTCATCGTTCATGATCCTCTGTTTCAGATCATCCATATTTACTTTATCATTGGGATTGGTGATCACCGGTTTTACAGAGACACGTTTTACAATATGATAGCCGTGTGAAGTCAGAAATGGTTTGCTCACCGCCCCATCTTTGGGCAATGACCACAGCATTTTTTCAAAAGCAGGTTCATATTGGCCCACAGAGATATCGGGGATATTACCACCCGTGGCGGCGCTGATATAATCATTGCTGAATGTTGTTGCAAGTTTACCAAAATCACCTCCGGCGATAATGCGGCGATAAATTGAATCAGCAAGGGCAGCCGCTCTTTTCTTTGTTGCTTCGTCAGAACCCGGCGGAAATGCAAATAAAATTTGTTGCGCTTTTATTCGCCCCACCGCTTTTCTTTCGCCAAGATTTTTGAAAACATGATAACCAATCTTTGAAGAGAAAGGTTTTGACCAGGTACCGGGAGTTGTTGTATAAATTATAGTTTCGAATGCATAGGGCAAGGTAAATACCGTGACGTATCCGATGTCGCCTTTATTTGTTTTAGCAGAAGGTTCATCGGATAGTTGTTCAGCTACTTTTCGAAAATCTTCTCCTTTTTTTAACCGGGTCAGCACATCATTCAATTTTTTAGAAGCCGCCGCTGTATCCCTGTTACCGGCACCGGAAGTAAAAGAAATAAAAATGTGCCCGACGTGAACATCTTTTAGACTGCGCTGGAAAGCTTCGCGGGTAAGACGGTTGATCGCTTCAGGATCACTCATATAGTTTTCGATGATCTGCGCACGAAGCGCTTCGACTTCGCTTCTTATTTGTGGAAGCGTATCGTATCCCCGTTCAAAAGCTTCCTGGATCTTAAGTCTTGAATTAATGTACAATTCCAGGTAATCCCGTATAGCTTTTGCCTTATTGGTTGTCGTTTGCGAATTATTTTTATTATAAGCTCTGAGGAAATCCTTTGCATCCGCGGAATATTTTCCATAGGTAAACAAGATTTGAGAGGAGGCGGAAAATGTCGCGCTAAATGCAAGGAAGGCAATTAGCCATCTCTTATTCATGGTATTGAATTTCTGTAGTGGTTTTAAAGTCACATTATTATCAGCAACAAATGTTTATTGCTTTTTTATTTTCAATTGCAATATATCGTCCGTCTGTTGCCAGGTCAGTTTTTTTGCAACGATCCTTTTGTCTTTGTCCAGCAAATATACAGTCGGCAGCGTCTGCACATCATATAGCTGTGAATAACCGGGAATACTGGCGTCTACTCTCTTCTTTTCATCTGCTTTGGAATAATAGACATTTGTCCAGTCTTTCAAATGGTGCTCATTGATAAAACTCAGCCAGTCTTTTTTCGTACCGGAAGTCTCTTTGGCAATTGCAAATATCTTTACCCCATCGGCTTTCCATTTTGCCCGGTACATAGAATCCAAAATGGGTAAGGTTTCCTTGCAATGACCGCAGGTGGGATCCCAGAAACAAACGACGGTAAACCTTGCGGTCGTGTCGGCATACAGACTTAATATTTTCCCGGTTGTGTCTGGCAGCGAGATATTCTCGGCCGGATTGCCCATGATATTTGCCATTAAACTATAGGCTCTGTCGGTAATCGTCTTTTTTCCCTGGGGCGTCAGCCATGAATACTCTTTTTGCGAAAAATACTTTTCGTATAAGTGCACAAACACGGCGTCTTCCCACATGTATTTCTGCTGGAGATACCTGTTTACAAATTTGATCAGCAGGAACTTCGACATTTCTTCATTGATACTTGCATATCCAAGCATCCAATCCAGTTCTTTTATCACCGAATCGGCACTCGGATAGACCAACGTATTATAGTACTTGTCCAGCCGTTCATCAAAGAGAGAAGCGGGCGTGCGGGCATTACGTTCATCAAAAAAATTAATCCCGTCCCAGTAATGATCTTTAAAATACCGGAAGGCAAAAGCGGAGTCATATTTACCTCCGGGATGTTTTTCAGCAGGCGGCACTACCGGTTCTTCCATCAAATGAAGCAAAGCGCTTAAGATCGTCGCCGGGTATTTAGCAATGATATTTTTCCGGTAAGCAACGATCAGGGAATCCTGCTCTGCCAACTGACCCCTCCAATGAGCAGAATCCTTTGCGGTTGTTGCCGCCGCAAGATTTCTCTTAGCAGAATCGATTGCCCTCCCTTGCGAATTCATAAATGTTTGATAGGAGTCAAAAAGAAGATTGTCCGGAGAATTGACAAACTGTTTGTGTCGCCTCAGTGTGGCTGTGTCGGCAATTACAGAAAAATGTTGTTGTTTATCGATCAATACTTCAAAGAAATTATTTTTCGCAGGATAAACAACAAGATAGATACCACCGCCTAATTTTTTGGCCCCTTTGAATACCGCCTCGCTTTTCTCATTCAGCTTTGCCGAATCCACAATCGGGTACTGCTTACCTGAATAATGACCGAGATAAATATAGCCGGTTTTAAA